>NZ_JAUBTR010000032.1:0-8523 GCF_036705045.1 Microcoleus sp. BR0-C5 | reverse complement strand
ATTGTCGAAAATCTGCTGATTGTCGAAACAGTAGAGTCGATAGAACATCCTCAACCAGAACCGATTGTCGAAAATCTGCTGATTGTCGAAACAGTAGAGTCGATAGAACATCCTCAACCAGAACCGATTGTCGAAAATCTACTCAGTGTCGAAACAGTAGAGTCTATCGAGCATTCTCAGCCAGAACCGATTGTCGAAAATCTACTCAGTGTCGAAACAGTAGAGTCTATCGAGCATTCTCAGCCAGAACCGATTGTCGAAAATCTACTCAGTGTCGAAACAGTAGAGTCTATCGAGCATTCTCAGCCAGAATCAGAACCGATTTTAGATGCACCAAAGTCTATCGAGCTTTCTCAGCCAGAATCAGAACCGATTTTAGATGCACCAAAGTCGATCGAGCCTTCTCAACTAGAACCGGTTGTCGAAAATTTGCTCATTGTTCAAATGGTAGAGCCGATCGAGCATTCTCAACCAGAATCAGAACCGATTTTAGAAACACCAAAGTCGCTCGAGCGTTCTCAACCAGAATCAGAACCGATTTTAGATGCACCAAAGTCGATCGAACTTTCTCAGCCAGAATCCGAACCTCTTGTAAAAAATCGGCCAATTAAAAAAAAGCCACAACCGAGTAGCGATTCTCTACCAGAACAGCCACCTGTTACCAAAAAGCGACAAATAGAAAGAAAAAAACAGGATAGCGACAGCAGTGAAACACCACCCGCAGGCGACTCAGAATGAACAAATTACCAATGCCGAATTACCCATTCCCAATTCCTAAATGTTAGTAATGATTAGTAATATTGTCGCAATTTACCGCAAAGAACTACAAAGCTATTTTGCATCGCCATTAGCCTATGCCATCGCAGCAGTCTTTTGGCTAATCACCGGCTACTTTTTAATAGCCATCCTCCTCGCCCCCGACGGGTTAATTCCCCAAATCGGCCAGCGAGACCAAATGGGAATTACCGAACCTCCCATCGACGTAGCCTACGAATTCCTGCAACTCTTCCTGCGAATAATGGGTTCCCTTTCCTTGTTCGTACTACCCGCACTCTCAATGGGACTTTACGCAGAAGAACGCAAACGCGGCACCTTAGAACTATTAGCCACATCGCCCTTAACAAACTGGGCAGTTGCTACCGGCAAACTCCTGGGAGTTTTAACATTTTATACCACAATGTTGCTGCCTCTGCTTTTCTGCGAGGCGATCGCCCTCAGTTCCTCAACCCCACCCGTACCCCCCGGAGTTCTTCTGCTAGGACACGGCGGCTTAATCTTACTAGCAGCAGGAGTATTGTCCCTCGGAATGTTTATTTCCTCCCTCACCGACAGCACAATTTTATCAGCCATCCTCACCTTCACTCTAGTATTATTTCTCTGGGTGATCGATGCAGTCGCAGTCAGTATCGGTGGCCCCTTCGGAACAGCATTAGGACATTTGTCGCTCCTAACAAATTACACCAATCTTGTCAAGGGAGTTTTTGACAGCAGCAGTTTAATTATGTTTGCCAGTTACATCATTTTAGGAGTATTTCTGACCGCCCAATCCATCGATGCCTTGCGATATCAGCGTTCTTAAAAACATTAGGTAAGGCAGAGACAGAGCAGGTTATTTTTGCATAAGTAAAGACAAGTAAAGAGCAAATCGCAGGTTATTTTTCCCTGTGAATCATTCTACAAAACACCTCAAAAAATGAGATTTATCAATCCAAAAATCGACTTCGCGTTTAAAAAAATATTCGGTTCCAGCGACAGCAAAGACATCCTGATTAATTTTTTAAACGCCATCCTTTATGAAGCACAGCCCGTCATCGAAGACTTAGAAATAATCGACTCCCAACCAGAACCTCAAACTCTCGCAACCCAAGACACACACCTAGATGTCAAAGCCACAATTAACGGCGGCAGAATCGCCCTAGTTGAAATTCAACTGATCAACGTGCCTTCCTTTGGGAACAGAGTTTTGTACAACGCTGCCAAAAGCTACAGCCAGCAATTAACAGGAAAAGAACGCTACGAAAGACTAAAAACAGTAATTTCCTTAAAAATTGCCGATTTTGAAATGTTTGAAAATCAGCCGGAATTTATGTCACGGTTTGTTTTCCAAGAAAAAGAGCAACAGTTTGAGTCTCCAGATACTGCAATAGAATTAGTTTTTATCGAGCTGCCAAAATTTAGCAAGGAATTAGCAGAATTAGAAACAACCGCAGATCAATGGATTTACTTTCTCGAAAATACCAGCACTCTGGAGACAGTACCAGAAACACTCAGTGCAGTTCCCGAAATTCAGAAAGCTTTTAGAATTGCCAGCGAGGAAAACTTCACTCAGGAAGAATTAAATGAATTGCACAAGCAAGAACTGTGGATAGAAGACCAGCAGATTGCCATAGATGTAGCAAGAGAACAGGTAACAAAAACCGCTCAACTCTCGTTAATATTGCGTCAGCTAGTGCGGCGTTTAGGCACAATACAACCGGAAACCGAAAACTGCATCCGTCAATTAGGTATACAGGAATTAGAAGAACTAGGAGATGCCGTGCTGGATTTCAACAAGCAGTCAGATTTAACAGCATGGTTGCAAGCTAATGCGATATAGAATAACATCCTCGACCCGGAATTTTCTCACCCAATATTTACGTTATGAAAATTAGCAAAACAAATTGGAAATACGTTTTTTTGCTGGGCCCCCTCCTCATCGCAGCGGGGGTAACAGCAGCATTTGTATCTGGAGTATGGGACCCCCTGACAGTCGGTTTAGTTATTGCCGGAGCAGTGACGATCGCACTTTGGCTGCTATATTTGAGTTACGAACAAAGCTTTTGGGGGAAGCGTTCCACTCAAGCCAGCACCAACGCCCTGATTGCTACCCTCGCCGTCTTTGTGATTCTCGGAGTAATTAACTTCATAGCCGTTCGCTATCCCGTCCGCATCGACTTAACCGAAAGCCAACAATTTACCCTTGCCCCGCAGACTCAACAAATACTGCGAAATTTGCAACAAACAGTCAAAGTTTGGGTATTTGACCCCATCCAAAACCCCCAAATTAAAGAATTGCTGCAAAGCTACAAACGCGAGGGAGGCGAAAAATTCCAATTTGAGTTTGTTGACCCGCAGGCGCAACCGGGAAAAGCGCGGGAATTTAGTATTACCAGCATCGGAGAAGTTTACCTGCAATCCGGTGATAAAAAACAGGTACTGCAAAAAGGTGGCACTGCTTTTGGTAGCGACCCAAATCAAGGTCTTTCAGAGATAAAACTTACCAATGGCTTAGAAGAAATCCTGAGCACTCGCGTTGCTACAGTTTACTTTTTGCAAGGGAAAGGAGCCCGCCCGCTACAGGAAGGTCAAGGCGGAATTCAGCAAGCTGAAAAAGCTTTGAAAGATAAATACTACAACGCCCAAACGCTGAATTTGACCGAACGCAAAGAAGTGCCAGAAGATGCAGATGCTTTAATCGTTCCCGGCCAGGACAAACCGTTTTCCGATACAGAAATTAAAGCACTAAGAGCTTATCTCGATCGCGGCGGCAGTTTATTGTTAATGGTAGACCCGGCAATTGATACGGGATTGGACAAATTGCTGCAAGAATGGGGCGTCAAACTAGACGCCCGTTTGGCCATCGATGCTTCGGGTACTGGTCAAAGATTTGGGCTCGGCCCCACGGTTCCCACAGTCAGGCGCTACGGCGAACATCCGATTACTCAAAGTTTTGGCACCGGCATTTCATTTTATCCGTTTGCGCGTGCTTTGGAAACCTCGCCCGTAGAAGGGATAGAGGAAAAACCTCTGATTTGGACAAGTCAAGAAAGTTGGGCGGAAAGCGATTTGACGACGAGGAAATTGGAGTTCGATCAAAAGACCGATCGACAAGGCCCGCTATTATTAGGTGTAGCTTTAGTTCGATCGTCCACGGACAGCACTCCCTTAAAGCCCTCACCTTCACCAACACCAACTTCGCCGTCGCCTTCACCCCAAGCATCGCCGACAACATCACCATCGCCGACAACATCACCATCGCCGACAACTTCCCCATCGCCGACAACTTCCCCATCTCCGACAACTTCACCATCGCCTACAGATTCACCATCGCCTACAGACTCACCATCGCCTACAGACTCACCATCACCTACAGACTCACCATCACCTACAACTTCCCCATCACCGACAGACTCACCATCGCCGACAACTTCCCCATCGCCGACAGACTCACCATCGCCGACAGACTCACCATCGCCGACAACTTCCCCATCACCGACAACTTCCCCATCACCGACAACTTCGCCAACAGCTTCCCCAATCAGCTATTCGGTGATTGTCTCGCAAGAAGCTACGCCGCCAGCATTACCGACGACTTCGCCAACACCCACAGCATCTCCCACAGCATCTCCCAGTCCAACCGCAACTCCTTCTGCGCCTTCAACTCCTAGAAAAACATCGCGAATGGTAGTAATTGGCACATCTCAATTTGTGACTAACGGTTGGTTTGACCAACAACTCAATAGCGACGTGTTTCTCAATTCAGTCAGTTGGTTGAGTAAACCAGACCAGCAAAGCTTTTCTATCAGTCCGAAAAAAGCTACTAACCGCCGCATTAACATGACGGCCCTCCAAGTAGGATTGCTGGTTTTAGCTTGGCTAATGTGGCCTTTACTCGGATTGGGAATTGGCGGCGCTATCTGGTGGAAGAGAAGATAAGTTCGCCCACAAATTCTGTAAGGAATTTAACGGATTTATTTGCCTCTTTCTGGTTTTTCCACCTCTTACCCATTACCAATTCCTAATTCCTAATTCCGTAAGGTGCGCCCGGCAGCGCACCTTACCCATTGTCAATTCCTAATACTTCGGCTACGCGAGCGTACAAGTTCCTAATTCCTAATTTTCCTCGTGCGTCTCTTACCAATTCCCCATTCCCCATTCCCCATTACCATGCCGAATTCACTGTTACTATGAAATTGCAGAAAAATACATTAGTATTGATAGCCGTCGCGCTGAGCATGACGGGGTTGGTTGCTTTGTTCGAGATGCAAGTATCTCCGAAACAGGAAGCTGCTAAGGAAGAAAAACAGAAAATTTTTGCTTTTAACTCCGATCGCGTACAATTCTTTACAGTCAAAACTCCCGAAAAAATATTGACTTTTGAGCGAGTTTATGCTACAAAAGGAGGCAAGTCTAGCTGGGAAATGAAATTGCCAGTGCAAGCACACGCAAGTCAGGCATCAGTGGATTTTTTGCTAGACAGGCTGGCAACAGGAAAGAGCGATCGCACGATTAATACTACTGCTGCTCAACTGCCAGAATTCGGTCTCGACCAACCCCAAGCTACAGTCACAGTAAAGCTGGACAACCAGGAAACTCACCGCCTAGTTTTAGGCAAAACAGACTTTAGCGGCCGCTTCTTGTACGCTCAAGCCAATCCGCCGGAAGCGCCCCCTCAAAATTCGGCCCAAAATTTGCCCGTGCTGCTAGTGCCTTTTGACTTTAAAAATGCCGTCCAGCGACCTTTGTCAGAGTGGAAAAAAGCAGAAGCACCCAAAACTGACAAACCGCAAAAACCCTCTCCGACGCCAAGTCCTGAGAATAAATAGATAGCCCGCGCGCTCTGAGATGCTGTACCATTCTCAACAAGCCTTTTATGAACAGGCTTTTCGGCTTGTTCCACAAGAAAATTCACTCTTTGTGGAACAGGTCGAAAAGCCTGTTGCTGACAATGGTGCGCTCTGGGATAGAATTTAAAGAACAAATCCCAAAACCTGTTACATCCAACATTCCTCACCTAAAATACAGAAAAGTCTAAACTTAAACTGTATTTAAGTGGCGTGCATTACCCCCAGGAAAGGGCGAATATGTTTCAGACAGCACTCAACCAAGGTACGACAGCAACGGATACAGCGCTTGACGTTGAACTCCGCAAGGTATTTAAGGTATTTAACGGGGAAACCGCAGTACGCGGAGTAGACCTCAACATCCGCCAAGGAGAATTTTTTAGCATCCTCGGGCCTAGTGGCTGTGGCAAGACTACGACGCTGCGCTTAATCGCTGGGTTCGAGACTCCCTCGGCGGGCGAATTGATGATTCGGGGTCAGTCGATGACCAACACTCCAGCTTACCGCCGTCCGGTAAATACTGTGTTTCAAAGCTATGCTTTGTTCGGACACATGAATGTCTGGGACAATATCGCTTTTGGATTGCGGATCAAAAAGCTGGGGAAAGCAGAAATTGAAGAACGGGTACGGGAAGTTTTGCAATTGGTGAAAATGGAATCTTTCGCTAACAGGTTTCCCGGTCAAATGTCGGGCGGCCAGCAGCAGCGGGTGGCTTTGGCGAGAGCTCTGGTAAATCGACCGGCGGTTCTGCTGCTGGACGAACCTCTGGGTGCTCTGGATTTGAAGTTGCGGAAGCAGATGCAGTTGGAACTGTCGAATTTGCATCAAGAATTGGGTTTGACTTTTGTGATGGTGACTCACGACCAAGAAGAGGCGATGAGTCTGTCTGACCGGATTGCGGTGATGCACGAGGGGAGGATTGAGCAAATTGGCTCTCCTGAAGAAATTTATGAGTGCCCGCAGACGGCTTTTGTGGCCGATTTTATTGGGGATACGAATTTGTTTTCTGGTACGGTGGAGTTGATCGACCGATCGACTATCACAGTTCGCACATCAGCCAATCTGAAAATAATCGTTCAGCAGTCAGATATGTGGAGTGGTGTCACAGGCGACTCTGTTGTGGTCAGCGTCCGGCCGGAAAAAGTATATTTGAATCTCTACCAGCCGGAAGTGTCGGTCAACTGTTTTGAAGGGCGACTCAAAAATACTATGTACATGGGCACGCACGTTCATTACGTCGTTGAGTTGGCGTCGGGCGATAAAATCACTGTACGCCAGCCAAATACCGGCGGTTCTTTCCCAGATCCGCACACGCCGATTTACGCTTATTGGGGAACTACTGATTGTCTCGCTTTGACTGATCGAGGATAATTGGGAAACGAAGGAAGAAGGAAGAAGGAAGAGGGGGAGAATGGGAGAATTTCCCCATTACCAATTATTCCTGATTACAAATTCTCAAATCTAAAATCGAATTTCCCAATCCCCAATTCCCCAATCTAAAATCTAAAATCTAAAATCTAAAATCGAACTGTGCCTCCGACTAACTTACCAATTTCCAGGATTTTTCCGGCTAATTCTACACGCCGTCAGTTCCTAAAAAATTCGGCGGCGACAATTTCCGGGTTAGCTGTTTCGAGTTGCGGCTGGCGGCTTGCAGACGTGCAATCTGCTCCTCCCGTCCAAGGTTCTGCCGACCAACTTTTCATCTATACTTGGGCAGGCTATACCGATAACGCTTTGCTCGATCGCTTTGCCGAAAAAACAGGCATTCGCGTGGTTGCAGACGTATTTGACTCCAATGAGGCGATGCTGGCTAGGGTTCAAGCTGGCGGTGGCCGGGCCTACAGCATCATTTACCCGTCTGACTACATGGTGATTCAGATGACGGAACTGGGGCTGTTGAGCCCATTAGACCACTCGATTTTGGGCGGGCTCGATCGGCTAAAAAAACAGTTCCAAAACCCCGTATATGACCCAGGAAACCGCTACAGCGTCCCTTTGAGTTGGGGAACCACAGGCTTAATTTACAACAGCGAACAACTCAAAGAAGCTCCTGAAGATTGGGACTATTTGTGGCAGCACAAACAGGAGTTAGCAAAGCGAATGACGCTGGCAAGTGATGTTCGAGAAGTCATGGGCGCTGCGTTGCGGATGCTGGGCTATTCTCTGAATTCTACGAACCAAGAGCAAGTTAAACAAGCTTACGAAAAGTTGGTGGATCTCAAACCGGCGATCGCATCTTTTACTACTGATGCTTGGCGGCCTCAAATGCTGACCGGGGATTTGAAAGTAGCTATGTGTTATTCTTCTGATGCTAATGAAGTAATTTCAGATAACGATAAATTGAAGTATGTCGTCCCCAAAAGCGGTTCTTCTCTGTGGACTGACACTTTAGTAATTCCTCAAGGTGCTCCCAATCCCGAAGCAGCTTATAAATGGATTAACTTTATGCTGCAAGCCGATGTTGCGGCTTCTTTAGTAGAACGGCTCAGTTTTTCAACTCCTTCGGAAGATGCTTTTAGTTTGTTGACGCCGGAAGTCCGCGAAAACGAGATTCTTTTCCCTTCGGAAGATATTTTGAAAAAGTGCGAAGGTGTGGCTCCGGTAGGGAAATTTATGGAAGTGTACGATCGCTATTGGACTCAATTAACTAGCGGCTAATCTTATTTTGACCATAAATTTCATGTAGATTTCGATTTATCGTCGGGTGGGGGCGGGTTTATGAGATTGTTTATTTGAGGCGATTATTGTAGGTGAACCCGCCCCTACATTACATTTCGCTTTACCGTGGGGTGGGGGCGGGTTTATGAGATTGTTTATTTTAGGCGATTATTGTAGGTGAAACCCGCCCCTTGTATCTTAAAAGAGTCAGGCGATAGATCGCTACGTCAGTCAGTTGATCGAGCCGTCAATCAGGCGC
>NZ_JAUBTR010000223.1:0-1016 GCF_036705045.1 Microcoleus sp. BR0-C5 | reverse complement strand
GTTTTTTGCTGGCATTTTTGTATTGATTGACTAAACTAAATTTTTATTATACCCTATTTAAAGGCACAACAGCTTAAGCAACGGAGAGAATTCAAGGGTCATAAAGGTGGAGTTTTAAATGTGACCTTTAGCCCGGATGGTAAATTTTTAGCTACGTCAGCAAAGGATGGCACTGCTCGCTTGTGGGATTTGTCTGGTAAGCAACTGAGAGAATTCAAAGGTCATGAAGGTGCGGTTCTGAGTGTCAGTTTTAGGCCGGATGGCAAACTTTTAGCTACCGCAGGAGCAGATGGCATGGTACGTTTGTGGAATTTATCTGGTCAGAAGGTAAGAGAATTCCCCGCGCATCAAGACTGGATCAACACCGTCATTTGGAGCCATGACGGTCAAACACTGGCTACAGGTAGTAACGATCGCACTGTCCGCTTGTGGGATTTGTCCGGTCATCAATTAAATGAATTAAAAGGTCATATAGGCCCGGTTCTGAAACTCCGTTGGAGTGAGGATGGTAAGCTGCTAGCAACTGCCGGAGCTGACTCAACTGCTCGTCTATGGGATGTATCGGGTCAAGAGGTAGCTGTATTCAAAGGTCATCAAGGGGAGGTCAAGAGCGTCGGTTTTAGTCTCGATGGCAAGCTTCTAGCTACGAGTGGTGAAGATGGAACGGTTAAGTTATGGCGGGTTGAAGGATTAGATGAGCTGATGGTGCGGGGTTGCACTTGGGTACGTGACTATCTCAATAATCCTGATTCCGAAGTTATGCCTGAAGAACGTCACGTTTGTGATGGTATTGGCACTGCTAGTAATTTACCAAAAAAGTAGGAAGCATCAGACCGAAACGAGGACGCAAGTCCTCTGTGGCGATCGCTCTATAACCCACATTCCGCAGATGTGGGTTGGATTTTTTTTACCAGTTGTGAAAACTGGGAACCCAAAAATTTTTGGGTTGAATCTATGCGGTTTTAGGGTTACAGATACTTGTCAAATTTACCTAAACTAACTAAGTTGAAATCATT
>NZ_JAUBTR010000031.1:0-80258 GCF_036705045.1 Microcoleus sp. BR0-C5 | reverse complement strand
GGCTGCTAGTGAAGTCACTCCTGTAGCAATGGTAGCTCCTTCTATCAATGGCTAAGTTTTAGTCTGAGATTGACAAAAAGCGCTCCTAGAAATAGGGGCGCTTTTTGTTTGGGGAAAAATATTTTTTAGACAGTCATGGACGCATGGACCCGCCGGCGAAGACACCGCAACTACAAAAATAAACAGTTTGCGATCGCACTCTTATCAAAGAAACCGACTTTTTTACCGAATCTACGGGCTGCAACCCATCTTTTCATAAAAAACCCGGTTTCTGACCACCCGTGCGTCCTGGACTAATATGGATAGGTGCGATCGCCCTTTAATCGAACATAAATAATCCCCATGATATTTGAAACAGAGAGATTAGTTTTGAAACCGATTGTGGAGAGCGACCTCAACACGCTCCACAGAATGTTTACTAATTTTTATGTGAGGAGATATCTGTGCGACGGCGAAATATTGTCGCTGCAAAAGGTTGAAGAAATGCTTGTCGAAAACAAAAAGCTGTTTGCAGAAAAGAAATTCGGTTTGTGGTTTATCGAAACTAAGAGCGATCGAGAAACTATTGGATTTGTTGGTTTGTGGTATTTTTTTGAAGAAGCACAGCCCCAGTTAGTTTACGCACTGCAGCCGAAAGCACTTAAAAAAGGTTACGCTACTGAAGCCTCAACCAAAATATTGGATTATGGTTTTGATGAACTTGGCTTTCACTATCTTGTCGCAAGTTGCGATCGCCCAAACATTGAGTCGCAAAAAGTCGCAGAAAGACTCGGAATGAAACAAGTAGAAGAAAGAATTATGGATGGAAATCCGATATTATTCTTTAGAATCGATAAGTAGTAATTAGCAGTAAGGGCGCAATGCACAAATGGCTTTCGGTGGTGGGGATTGGCGAAGACGGACTTTCGGGATTGAGTGCGATCGCCTCTACCCTCCTCTCTCGATCTCAAATCGTTGTTGGTGGTGCCCGTCACCTCGCAATGCTACCAACCGACGACACCCGCGAAAAATTGGTTTGGGCATCGCCTTTGCAAGCAACAGTCGATGAAATCATCCGCCGCCGGGGACAGTCTGTGTGCGTGCTCGCCAGCGGCGATCCGATGTGTCACGGTATCGGCGTCACACTGTCGCGCCAGATTCCCATTTCGGAAATGACTGTGATTCCCGCAGCATCGGCTTTTAGTCTTGCTTGCGCCCGTTTGGGTTGGCCGCTGGCCCAAGTTGAGACTTTCAGTTTGACAAATCGCCCGATCGCGTCGATCGCCCTTGGTTTCTCGCCGGGGGCGCGCTTGCTGGTGTTGAGCGCTGACAGACACACGCCGGGAATAGTGGCGGAATTGTTGACACAGCGGGGCTTTGGCAGCAGTTTGATGACCGTGTTCGAGCGGATGGGAGCGGGATCGGAACGGCGGATCGAGGGGGTAGCAGCAGCCTGGAATGCAGCGGATTTGGCTGATTTGAACACGATCGCCATTGCAGTTGCAGCCGATCGCGAAACTGTGATTTTCCCTCGTACCTCCGGTTTGCCGGATGCTGCTTATCGCCACGACGGACAACTTACCAAGCGGGAGGTTAGAGCCGTTACTCTGTCAACGTTAGCACCGATTCCCGGAGAGTTGCTTTGGGATGTGGGGGCGGGCTGTGGCTCGATCGCGATCGAATGGATGCGGAGTCATCCTCGGTGCAGGGCGATTGCGATCGAACGCCACCCAACTCGATTACAATACATTGCCGAAAATGCCTCTAATTTAGGTGTTCCCGAACTTAAAATCGTGGCGGGAGACGCGCCGGAAGCCCTGACAAATTTGCCTCAACCGAATGCTATTTTCATCGGCGGCGGTGTCACTGCAGAAGCTTTGCTGGAAACTTGTTGGAATGCTTTAGGTGAAGGTGGCCGATTAGTTGTTAATGCGGTGACAGTTGAGAGCGAGTTTAAAGTTTTGCAATGGCACGATCGTTATGGCGGGGAACTAATTAGAATTGGGGTTCAGCGAGTAGGGGCGATCGGTTCTTTTCAGGGTTGGAAACCGCTTGCACCGGTGACTCAGTGGGCGGTTGTTAAGGGGTAAAAGGACTTACCCAAGGCGCGATCGAAGAAACCGGGTTTTTGAGGAAATCTGCGGGCGGTCACGCGTCTTCTCAGCCAAAAAACCCGGTTTCTGGGCCCCCATGCGTAAGTCAAAAGGTAAAAGGCGATCCATCTATTTCCATCTTTGATATCTAAGTGAATGAAGCAGTTATAAACACGGCGAAAACGTAATAGTTTCTTCAAATCTAGCAATATAGAATACCCGATAGGCGTCTTCTGTCCACTATGCTAAGATGAAAGCTGGTTTACATTTTCTGATGAGGTCGTTATGACCAGTTCGCTGTCTCCTACAAGAATTTCTCGCTATGTCACCCGCAATCCTGAAGTTTTGCAGGGGGAACCGATTATTGCAGACACTCAAGTTACTGTACGGGATATTGTGGTGTTTTGGAAATCGGGAATAAAGCCTGAAGAAATCCCACAGAAGTTACTTCAACTCGTGACGGCGGCTCAAGTGTTTGATGCCATTAGCTTTTATCTGGATAATCAGCCAGAAATTGACGATCGGATTGCTTGGTATGAGGCGCGTCCGATGTTGAATGTTTCACCTCTTTTGAGATGTAATCCGTTGCTGAATGAAGTCACGAAATATGTTGAAGCATATCGTCACGATCGAAATGCCGATATCGATTTTCCTGAGTCTGAGACCCTATGACTCAATATATTCTCGATACCGACCATATCACACTGCTGCAACACTCTAATCCACTCATATTGCAACGTTTTGAAGCTCTCCATACCAGGGATGTTGCTATTACTGTCATCAATGTTGAGGAATTGATTCAGGGCTGGTTCAATGCAATTCGTCAAGCTTCGCAACCCGGACAGAAGCAACGCTTAACTTGGGCTTATGTGGGTTTGAGATCGGCTGTTAAATTTCTCAACGATATTCTCGTTCTGGATTTTACCGAGTCAGCTTACGAGCAATATTTGGCGCTGCGCCGTCAGGGAATACGAATTGGGACACAAGACTTGCGGATTGCGTCCATTGCTTTGGTTAATAACTCAATTTTAGTGACGCGAAATCGACAAGATTTTGCACAAGTGCCAGGACTGGTTTTGGAGGATTGGACATAACAATTGCCAAGCCAAGCTTATGTGGCATTTCCAAGTTCTGCCAGATGCCAGAAAGTCATCCCATTTTCAGTATGACTGAGCAAAATCCCCAAATCTTCGAGGCTTTCTAGACAGTCGAGAATGACTTTTTGTTTGCGGCTGGCTGCTTTGAAATGGGCGGTGACTTGGGCGGCTGTCCATTCGCCGCTTTGGGTGCGAAATAAGTCGCGGATGGCCCAAAGTTGCTCTTTGAGGGTTTTGGGGAAGGGTTGTTGTTCCGTGGGAGTAATGGCGGTTTCGGTTTCGGTGGTGATACCTGCAAGGGATGGTTGCACGTAGGTTTCGCCTGGGGCTTGGTAATCGGGACGCAGCCAGCGAATTAGTCCGTTGCGTTCTTCTTCGGCGCGTTGGGCGTTGAGGGTGACGAGGTTTTCCAGGATTTGGTCGTCGGTGAGGGTGGGTTCCCAACCATAGGCGGCAAATACGGCGGCATCGAGTTCGTCGTGGATTTGTTTGAGAGTGGAGACTAGGGCTTTTTGGTTGAAGGCTTTGTCTTTGTCGTCGAGGGGTTCGCCTTGGCGGAGTTTTTCCAGGAGGTTGTACATCCCGGTGATTGTGACTTCGGGGTGAGTGGCTTGGACTCGTTTGCGGTGGCTGTCGAGGCGTTCTCCGAGTTCGCGGATGGTTTGTTTTTGGGTTTCCGTGGCGTCGGGGAAGGGGAAGGGGTCGAAGCATCGAGTTTTGTTGTAACGAGGTCTATCTTCTAATGTTCCGCCTGCTGCCAGCGACCAAGTAACATGAACTCGACTAGAAAGAACTCCTAAGAAATAAGCATCATCAAGGGCGATCGCAATCAACATATTATCAGGTATTACTTCACGGGGAAGAAAGACGAATACTCTATGCTTCGCAGTCTCTACTGTAGCAATGTAACGCTGTAGTCCCTTTAGTGCTGGTCGAAGTTCTGTTCTGGGACGACCAAATATCCACCAGTTTTCTCGGAGGCTCTGATCGCGGTTAGTATCTCGTTCAGGTTTAACTTTATCCAACACCCATTGGAATGCTTTTGGATATAGTTCTTGAGCTTTATCAGCTTTTAAGCCAAATAAATCAATGACGCGCACATTGCGAGAACTTTGCATAAAGTCTCGTCCATTGATGTATGGGAAAAGAACCTCAGACTCAATCTCTCCAAAGTCAGATTGCTCGACAATAAACCCGGAACTAAATAGCATAACACCGCGACTGGATATCCTATCATTAGCCAGGATTTGTTGAGATTGAGTTAAATCAGAACCAGCTTGAAGGTTACTAAAAATTAGCCCTACATTCTGCAACTGCACTTGAACTTGCTCTGCTGAGTCTTCCGGTGTCTCTCCCTCACACTCAGCAACTACTGTACCAAATTCGGCAATCCTTATAGGCTTTTTGAGGTCATCTAATTCACCTGCTGTAATTGCAATTCTGACTGCTGCCCCTCCATCAATCCAAGGGTGATCGGGAATAGCAAAAATTAATCGGGTTGGAATCTTTTGCGTAAAATGAAACTCCAGAACTTTCCGCTGCCGAACTTGGCGAATACTGTTTGTGGTAATAAACCCAAAGCGTTTTATTTTGCTCGCTCTAGTTAGTTCTGCTGCCTTGTGCCACCAATACATCACAAAATCAACAGTATCCGGTACATCTTTATAAACTTTCCGCAACGTTTCTGTATACCCATCCCCCAACATTTCCCGCATTCTCGCATTCCCAATAAACGGCGGATTCGACACAATATAATCCGCCTCCTGCCACACAGCCGCCCTCGGATTCAAATACCGATAAATCGTTACTTTGTCTGTCGGATCGGGAATATCTTCCCCCGTCACCGGACTTTTCATCATCCGCCCGCCCCAGCGAGTTCTCACCTTCCCCGCCGCCTCCACATCCGGTTCCATCCCGTCATAGGCCAACACCGCATCCCGGCATTCAATATTGTTGTACTCCCGCAACACTGGTTCGATCGGCGGAATATCGCCAAACCGCCGAAAATGCCACTGCAAATACCCAATCCAAATCACCAAATCCGCGATCGCCGCCGCCCTAGGATTGATCTCAATTCCCAAAAACTGACTCGGATTAACTTGAGCAATATCTAACCGCAACTGCGCCGCGCCTGTGACATCCTCCAAGCGCCGCAACACCTCCGACTCCAACCCCTTCAACAAATCCAACGTTACATAGAGGAAATTCCCAGATCCACACGCCGGATCGAGAATTTTCACCTGTTGTAACTCCGTCAAAAATGCCTCTAAAACTGCGATCGCCTTTTTCCTTTGATTTGCAGTCGGTTCCGATTCTCCTGTGTTTAACAACTGTTTAACCTCCGCTTGTACCGCAATCCAGCGATCGCCCAAAGGCTCCATCACCACAGGCTTTACCAACCGTTCCACATACGATCGCGGCGTATAATGCGCCCCCAACTTACTTCTTTCCCGCGTATCCAGCGCCCTCTCCAACAACGTCCCAAAAATCGCCGGTTCCACATTACACCAATCGCGCTTCGCCGCCTGCAACAACACCGCCAATTGCGCCTTTGTCAACGCAAACGCCCCAGAATCCGCAAACAATCCGCCATTAAACCGCAACAGTTTGCCATGAAAGCCAAAACTCGTCCCCTCATTCATCGCCTCCCACAGCGCCTCTACCTCCGGTTTAAAAGTCTTCGGGTTAAGAATCCATCGCGTTTCCAGCGCCTTCGTAAACAGATGTTCCTTCAGCAATCCCACATCCTCAGCAAACATAGTAAAAATACAGCGCATCAAAAACTGGGCGACTTGCTGCGGATCTACATTCGCCTCCATTCCCTTCGCCAACTCTGCCAAATCCGCCGCCACTTCCCGCGTCACCCGCGCCGCAATCTTCTCCGGGTTGCGCTGCTGCGGATTGCTGAAAATATCGACAAATAAATCGAAAACATCCGCTTTTCGGAGTTCCGTCAATCCAATATCTCGCCGCGCCCCATAGCCGCCATAATCGCCGCTAAACCCCATCCATAATTCAAAATGATCGCCAATATCGCAAGTTAACAAAAACGGCGGTTTACTGGTGAGATTTCGAGTATAGGCAACTGCCTGTACAAACGCTTTTTCCATCTCTCGCAAATAGGTATTTGTCCCCCGCTTTGCCGTTCCCTTTTTGCTCGTTGTTCCGCCCTGTTTTGCCTCTATCAAAAAATGCTCGGCTTTGTAAAAATCAACAAACCCCGGAGTCACTTTCCCGCTGGGGTGAAAGATTTTGACATCCTTATCAAAGCAGTAGGGATCGTTGGGAATTCTGCCTTTATCAAAAGGGCGATCGACTCCCAGCGCATCGCACATTTCGGCAAAAAACAACTGGTAGTTTGCCCGTTCGTTACCGCTAGAACCCGCCCAGCGCGTAATGAATGTTTCGACACGCGTGCGATCGGTCTCATTCATGCTTCAACCCTGCTGCTTGCTTTTTCCTGATTCTATACTTCGATCGGTTTGAATTGGCGATTTATCTTGCGATTTTGCTTGGAAACTCCTGGCACCGATTACCCAGTGGGCGGCAGTTAAGAGGTAAAATAATCCCCAATCTTCTATTTAGAAACACTTTGTCGAGATTTGAGTTCATAGTAGATGGCCCACCAGTATCACAACAAGCTCGTAGGCGAGCTCTTCTTAAAGCTTGGAAAGTGACAGTGAGGCAAGAGGCTGAAAAATACTGGTCTTCGGAGCAGAAAACAGCTACTGGCCTAGTGATGCTTCAGATAACTTATTTCTACGATTCTGTTAAAATCGATGTAGACAACATAGTAAAGCCAATTCAAGATGCAATTATCGGGCTAGCCTATGTCGATGACGCTCAAGTAACTGATGTTCTAGTCCGCAAGAGGAATTTATCAACTAACTTTAAAGTAGAAAATATGACCTCGATTCTAGCGGAAGGATTTGCCCGTGGTAATGAATTCTTGCACATTGTCGTAATTGATGCTCCTGACAAAGAGGTACTGACATGATCGCAACCCCAACTGCAAACATAGAAAGAGAGCAACTGCTGAAACTAGCAGAGGAGTATCGTGAGAAAGGTTATGAAATTTCATTTCATCCAAACTCTGAAGATTTACCGGACTTCCTTAAAAGCTATCGCCCGGATCTGATAGTGCGCCGGGGCGAAGAATCGGTGGTTATTGCAGTCAAGTCACGCGCTTCACTCAAGTCACCCTCTACTACATATCTACGTAATTTAGCCCAAGCAGTAGCAGAAAACCCCGGCTGGAGGTTTGAGTTAGTGATGACTAACTCGGAGGATGCAGTCGATATTTCCCAAGCTGAGGATTCTTTTCAAGATCATGAAATAGAGTTGGGTTTGCAAGTCGCCAAGCAACTTGTAACACAACATCTAGAGTCAGCAATGCTATATTCTTGGTCTTTAGTTGAGGCAACTTTGAGGATTGTTGCCCATAAAGAAGAGCTAAGTTTGCAAAGATTAGAACCGCTGTATTTAGTGAAACAACTGACGGTTGAGGGCGTGATTTCCAAATCCGAATATCAGTTATTAATGAATGCGCTTTCTTTGCGGAACGCTATTGCTCATGGGTTTAAAACTACACAACTTACGCAAAATTCTGTGTGCGAACTGATTGAGGTAACAGAGAAAATATTGAAAGATAATACGGCGGTTGTCTAAAGCAAAAAGGTTGGGTTTCCTTTCGTCAACCCAACCTATTAATAATGTAATGAAATCAAACTTCAGAGTTTAGCCTTGATTCACCACAGTCGGTTTTAAACTTTCCTGTGACTTCGATCGATCTAAACCATTTTGCACTTCCACAGATTCCTTAATCGGTTTCCGGGTTTCAATTAAACTCAAAGCTTTGTTGACACTTTCAGGTAAAATCACTACCAAACTGCCGGCCGACGCCTCATCTAAAGCCTTGTTAACGGCAGTTGTTTCGTCGAGAATCAACTCGTATTCAACTTGAGATTTGTTTGCGGTTCCTGCTGAAATCGCCTCTGCAATTCCCTGGCAAATTAACTTTGCCACAACACCGGGTTCTCGGCCGCGCCTGTCAATATCTTCCTTCACAATAATACGATCGAACATCTCGGCCGAAAGTTGGCCCAGCGTGACAAAATCTTCATCTCGCCGATCGCCCGGGGCGCCGACTACCCCGATCCGCCGTCCCGGCCAATTCTGCACAAAACTGCCCAAAGCTTTGTAGCTGTGCGGGTTGTGGGCGTAGTCGAGCAAAGCGTGATAGTTGCCCAATTTAAACAAATTCATCCTTCCGGGAGTTTGACCGACGGATGCTTGGAAGCTTGACAAAGCAGCGCGAATATCTTCTATTTTCAATCCTTGGGCAAAAGCCGCCAAACAAGCTGCTAAAGCATTGGCAATCATAAACGGCGCGCGCCCGCCCATCGTCAGCGGCACGTTCACAGCCTGCTCAATTCTCAGCGTCCAATCGCCTTTCAAGATTGACAAATACCCATTTTCGTAAATCGCTGCCAGCCCGCCTGCAGCGGTATGTTTGGCAACCAGTTCGTTGTCCGGGTTCATCGAAAAATATGCAATTTGAGCCTTGACACGCTGCGCCATTTGTGATACCAGCGGGTCGTCTGCATTTAAAACTGCATAGCCTTTGGGCATTACCGACTCGACGAGGACGCTCTTGAGTTTGGCCAGTTGTTCCACGGTGTCGATGTCGCCAATGCCCAAGTGATCGGCCGCGACGTTCAAGACGACGCCGACATCGCACTGATCGAAGCCGAGGCCCGATCGCAAAATTCCACCTCTGGCAGTTTCCAGCACCGCCACTTCCACCGTCGGGTCAGACAAAATCAACTGAGCACTCTGTGGCCCGGTATTGTCTCCGCTTTCGACCAAATAATCGCCGATGTAAGTGCCGTCGGTAGTCGTGTAGCCGGTAATCTGACCGGTCTGTTTGACAATGTGAGCGAGTAGGCGAGTGGTTGTCGTTTTGCCGTTGGTTCCCGTTACCGCTAAAATCGGCACCCGGCTGGGTTGAGGTGAGGGGAAGAGCATATCGAAGACGGCGCCGGCGACATTGCGGGGTAAACCTTGACTCGGGGCGACGTGCATTCTGAAACCCGGTGCTGCGTTGACTTCGACAATGACGCCATTGACATCGCGCAGGGGTTGGGAGATGTCGGGAGTTACTACGTCAATGCCGGCGATGTCCAAACCGATAATTTTGGCGACTCTGGAAAACAGCCAGACGTTTTCCGGGTGGATTTCGTCGGTGCGATCGACTGCAATTCCACCGGTACTCAAGTTTGCTGTCGCGCGCAAAAATACTCTTTCACCGACGGGCACTACGGAGTCCATCGCGTATCCTTGTTTTTCCAGCAAATCCAGGGACAATTTGTCGATCGTGATCCGGGTGAGCACGTTGTCGTGTCCGTCTCCTCGCTGCGGGTCGCGGTTTACTTCTTCAATAAGCTGTTCTACTGTAGACCGGCCGTCGCCCACGACGTTAGCCGGGACTCGTTCTGCGACTGCTATGACTTGCCCGTTGACTACCAATACTCTATGGTCACGGCCGACGTAATAGCGCTCGACAATGACGCTTTTTGTTTTTGATGCGGCGCTGGCTAAGTCGTAGGCTTCTTCTGCTGCTTCCCAGGAATTGATGTCGATCGTAATGCCGCGGCCGTGGTTGCCGTCTAGGGGTTTGAGGACGATCGGATAACCGCCGACATCTTCGATCGCCCCGCGCAGTTCATCCAAATAATTAATCACCGTTCCTCTGGGAACCGGTACGCCGGCGCTGGCGAGGATATTTTTGGTACCTTCCTTGTCACAGGCAAGTTCTACTCCCAAAACTCCCGTGCGATTGCTCAGAGTTGCCTGAATCCGCTTCTGGTGAACCCCGTAGCCGAGTTGAATCATAAACCGGGCGCTCAAAGGTATCCAAGGAATGCCGCGCGCTTCTGCTTCCTTAATCAGTGTTTCCGTGCTCGGCCCCAGGGCTGCCGACAAAGCAAACTCCTTGAGGTCTCTCAAATCTTGGACTAATTCTGCTGCTGGATAAGTGCCTGTCTCGGCAATGCTTTGGCACATCCGCACGCCCGCCCGGGCTGCATAGCGACCCGCTTGTTCGTGTTGATACTCAATTACTACTTGGTAAGTGCCTGGGGTCGCAGTCTCGCGGGTGCGACCGAAACCGACCGGCATTCCTGCCATTTCCTGAAGTTCTAGGGCGACGTGTTCGATTACGTGTCCCATCATTGTCCCTTCTCTGACCCGTTGCAGGAAGCCTCCCTTATGGCCTGGAGAACAGTGATGGTCATTCAAACTCGGAAGTGCGGCGATCAACCCTTCATAGAAGCCAGGAATTTCCGATGTGGTTTTATCTGCCCACTCCTCTAAATCCAGACGCATCAGGACGAGTTTCTGGCGTCGGATGCTCCAGTAGTTGGGGCCGCGTAAGGTCTGGATTTTAAGTATTTTCATGGCAGTTAGAGGGGTATGGGGCGCGAAATCTTATAGATAATTGGAGCATTTATTCAATTTCGATCTAGATTGCTCGATCGACTGTTCGCTACGAACAGTTTGGGAGTGAATTTCCAGTTATGGGCTACCCCATTGAAAATTCATGCCCCAGCGATCGGCTAAAAACAAGTACAGGTTCATGGCTAGCAAAAACTCAAAGCTCGAAGCTAGAATTTTCTGTGGTTCGGCCTCCTGGGGTCAGACCGTGGCTGCTTCGGAATCTATTCTATTGTTGTATCCATGATTCGGCCGGAATGCCGCCTAATTTCTGCCGAATCAATGACAAGAGATGTTCTACGTTAGTTGGCTGTGCGGCATTCGGGGGGCCAGCCAGACTCGGAACACGCTCCCGATGGCATGGGTTTGCCTTGGGGCATATTGTAGCAATCTCCGTGACATAGAACGTGCAAGCGCATATTGAACAGACTTAAGGGTTCTGTCGCTCCTACCATAGACTCATTGGTATAAAAATTTTCCCTAGAATCAACAATAGTCACAGTGCCTTTACCGAGAATTTTCATAGTATCGTCTCCCTCAAACAAGGCGCAGGTGTCTTCGTCAATACCAATAGCGAGGCGATCTGGATGGCAAGCCACAGCCGACAGCAAGCGAGCCATGCGGTTGCGGTTGTGAAAATGCTGATCTACGATGATCTCAGGAATAATGTTAAGTCCGTTTGCCATGTCTACTAAAGAGCGGTTCGGCGACGCGCCACTCCCGCCGCCTGCAATCATGTGATATCCCATCACCGCAGCACCCGCGCTGGTGCCAGCGAGGGTAATCTTGCCTTCGAGAGTTTCTTTGCGAATTTTCTCCATCAGCGGGGTGTCCGCCAGCAGCCCACAAAGCCGCAGTTGGTCGCCGCCTGTGATGAATACGCCCGTACAGTCTTCTAAGTAATCTTTCCAGACGGGGTTTTCGCCTTGTTCCCGTTCGCGGATGTCCACTACTTTGACTGCGCTAACGCCCATTTCGTCAAATATTGTGCGGTAGCGGTTGCTAATTCCTTCGGGATCTCGCGAAGCGCAGGGAACGATCGCCAGCCGAGCGTTTGCACCCCCAGCACGGCAAAAAAAGGTGTTCAGAATCTCTCGCCCGTGAACTTTGTCTTCGGCTCCCCCGATGACCATTATCGAGGTTTTTGTGCGCTGGGGAATATTGTGTTCAAGGGCTTGAGATGTCAACTGCTGCATGGTGTGTCTTCCTCTGTTGGATGTGAAATTCAATTTTGCCGTTGCTGTGGGTACAATAGGGCTTTTTAAGAATAAATTTTTGTTTGTGCGAGTGAGGTGCGATCGCCGATCTGACTATCCCGCAGTTGTTTGGGGGCGAGTTTACTTGCAGTCGCTGTCATGAAAAACAGATTATTTTTGTACAAAACCGGCCCGCCGACACAGGAAGAGAATTTAACTTGCCAAAATTTTCAGAAATTATAAGAAATTATAAAGAATAAAGCAATTACTGAAAACTGAACTCCCTCTAAAGGTCAAACTAGAGGTGATGTATCAATGAAATTCCAATAATTGTGCGATTTGACGTTGTTACCCTATTTCCAGAATTTTTCCGGGCTCCCCTGGAGTCGGGACTGATGGGCAAAGCCTTAGCTAAAAAGATTGCTGAGGTGAATTTTGTCAATCCCCGCGATTTTACCACAGACAAGCACCAGCGAGTAGATGATGAGCCTTACGGGGGCGGAGTGGGGATGCTGATGAAGCCAGAACCGATTTTTGCTGCGGTGGAGTCGCTGCCGGTTTTGCCGAGGCGGGAGGTGATTTTGCTGACTCCCCAGGGGGAACCGATGCAGCAGGCGATGTTTCGGGAGTTGGCGGCCACGCGCGATCAGTTGGTGTTGATTTGCGGTCATTATGAAGGTGTGGACGATCGAGTCCTGCATTTGGTCACTCGCGAGGTGTCTTTGGGGGATTTTGTGCTCACGGGGGGTGAAATTCCCGCTTTGGCTTTGATTAATGGGGTTTTGCGATTGCTGCGGGGAACTGTGGCGAAGGAAGATTCGCTGAAGTTTGAGAGTTTTGAGGACGGACTTTTGGATTATCCGCAGTACACTAGACCGGCGGATTTTCGAGGATTGAAAGTGCCCGACGTGTTGCTGTCTGGTAATCACGCAGAAATTGCTCGCTGGCGCAAGCAACAGCAAATTGAAAGAACTCGATCGCGCCGGCTGGATTTGTATGAAGTTTGGTTGCAAGAGAGGGAAGAATAGGAGAAAGGGCGATCGCACGAGTGGTCAGAAACCGGGTTTTTTGCAGTAATACTTCGTTGCAGTCCACAGATTTGGTAAAAAACCCGGTTTCTTTGGTCTTGATGCGTAAATCCCGTATATTTAAGAGCCTAATAAATTTTGGATTCGCGTTTGTAAGTCTTTGAGTTCAGGAGAGCGATCGAGAAGTCCCCATAATTTTCTAGCGTTTCCAGCATTAACCCTTCTCTCCCCCCTCCAGCCGCTTTAGGATTGCCATAGCTGCTGAGGAAAGCAGCAAAAAAAAATATTTAACACTCGGCTCTGCCTTAAAAAATAAATTCACTTATCTCCCTGAAAATATGAAATAATTGTCTTCTACTATACTTACCAAACCTTCCTTTTACATGAACATCCGCATCGGCAATGGCTACGACATTCACTGCTTAGTTCCCGATCGTCCTCTCATCCTAGGCGGTGTCAATATTCCTCACGAATTAGGATTACTCGGCCACAGCGACGCCGACGTACTTACTCACGCTATCATGGACGCTATGCTCGGAGCTCTCAGCTTAGGAGATATCGGTCTTTATTTCCCGCCAACTGACCCGAAATGGAAAGGTGCTGATAGTCTCGTATTGCTGGCACAAGTCAATCAGTTAATATTAGATAAAGGCTGGGAAATCGGCAATATTGATTCGGTGGTAGTGGCAGAACGTCCAAAGCTGAAACCGCATATTCAGCAAATGCGCGATCGGCTTTCTGCTGTCCTACAATTAAAACCAGACCAAATTGGGATCAAAGCCACCACCAACGAAAAGTTAGGCCCTGTGGGCAGAGAAGAAGGAATTGCAGCCTATGCTGTAGTTTTGTTAGTGCTAAAATAGTTGTCAGGTTATGAAGAGTTTCTACTTATTTAGGAGTCGAATTTATGCTCGCCGAAGACTTGGAAATCACAACACCGATCGACGTTGACATCATAGCTCTCGATAAGGACGATCGGGTAGTCGTGCTAATCGAAGTCAAAATTATTCAAGCTCAAGAAACAGCAGCCAAGCAGAGGATTGCTGACTACATGATATCTTGGATGAAAGCTGTGTTAGCGAAGATATCCGAGCAACGCACCATAATTCCCTATGCTATGTTTGTTGACACCGAACAAATTCTGATTTTCAAATGGGACGGAGTAAATTTATCTGAACCTGTTTTTTCTCTAAATACTGGTGAGATACTTCGTTATTATGAGCCTGAATTTGGTAAAAAATGGATATCTGAGCGTTACTTAGAGAGTCTAATCGAATCTTGGCTGCGAGACTTAGGATATAACTGGAAATCTGAGATGCCGCCAGCATCAGAAAAACTAGCAATAATTGGCTTGTTAGAAAGGCTGGCTGGTGGAACAACAAAATCAGGAGTACAACTTGGTAATTTTGTATATAGAGACAAACTTCTTGATGAGTATTGCCACAGGGCGTGACCCTCAAGCAAGTACGTTGCTGAGGCAAATGCCAGCATCTGTACAGTTGACAATACCCAGTATTTGCTACAGGGAATCTTTCTCTGCTTTAGAGGACGAAGTGAAGCGACACAACTATTTCAAGCAGCAACTTGACAATCAAATCAGCGAAGCTAATCGAGATTTTACTTCGCAGCACGCTCAGTCTCTATTTTTTAACTTAGGTCAGTCTAAAATCGACCATGAAAGACGACTAGACGATATAGATTTGCGTCTGCGCCAATCTATTGAGCAGTTGTCTCAAAATGCTGAGATGATTGATTTAACAGCTAATATTATTCAAGAAAGCTTGAATGCAACTCTCATCGCTAAAGACCCAACAGATAATTTAATTCTACACTGTATCTTGAGTCATGCCCGCTTGCACCCCACAGAAACCAAAGCATTTTTAAGCGGCAACATCAAAGAATTTCGCCAACTTCCCGAAGTTCAAGATGCTTTGCAACAGGCTGGAGTGGAAAAGTATTTTTCGCGCACTGAAGACTTTCTCGGTTGGCTACAATCTCAGTCATAGTTGCACGCAGGTGGTAAACTAAAAAATTATGAAAATTTCTATGATGCTACATTCAAGACTGCGCTGGCTGGCAATTTTACTGGCGGCAATTGCCACTATAACTCTGTCTGCGTGCACTCCAGCCCGATCGAACTTAGTAAACAGACTCATCGTTCCCACCCCCAGCGGCCCAGCCACCTTTAACTACCCACTAAATCAATCTGCATACAGCGTTTTTGGCTATATGTACGAGGGATTGATCAACGAAAACGGCTTGACATCCGAGTTAGAACCCGGTTTAGCTGAGTCGTGGGAAGTTTCTAAAGATGGCAAAAAGATTGTCTTTACCCTGCGAGAGGGATTGAAATGGTCGGACGGCGCACCCCTGACTACTGATGACATTATCTTCAGCTATGAAAAGATTTATTTCAATGACAAAATCCCTAGCAGTTTGAAAGATACTCTGAGAGTTGGCATGAGTCGCGAATACCCAAAAGTTAAAAAAATTGACAGCCGCCGCGTTGAATTTTCCGTGGCAGAACCCTTTGCTCCTTTTATTAGATATGCTGGGGGAATCCCAATTTTACCAGCTCATATTTTACAGGAAGCTGTGGAAAATACAGATGCAGACGGCCAGCCTAAATACCTGACTACTTGGGGCACGGATACTGACCCTAAAAAAATAGTCGGCAACGGTCAATACCGAATGCTGAGTTATACTCCTAATCAGCGTGTTGTTTTGGAACGAAATCCGTATTTTTGGCGCAAAGATGCTGAGGGAAATGTCCAGCCTTACATCCAGCAAATTGTTTGGCAAATTATCGAAAATACTGACAATCAACTGCTGAATTTTCGATCGGGGGATTTGGATACTCTGAATGTGGAGCCGGAAGTGTTTCCCCTGCTGAAACGGGAGGAAAAACGCGGCAAATATACGGTCTTTAATGGCGGCCCGGATACTGGCAGCGTGTTTATGTGTTTCAATCTGAATAAGGGCCGCAATGCTCAAAATCAGCCGTTTGTAGACCAGGCTAAGTCTCGCTGGTTCGCGAGTAAGGAATTTCGGCAGGCGATCGCCTACGGCATCAACCGCGAGGCGATGACTAACAATATTTATCGCGGACTGGGCGCGCCGCTACATTCCCCAATTCCGGCGCAAAGCCCGTTCTACCTGTCCCCAGAAGAGGGATTGAAAACTTACAGTTACGATCAGCAAAAATCGAAAGAGTTACTGTTAAATGCTGGTTTCAAGTATAATAGTAACGGCGAATTGTTGGATGCTGAAGGCAACAAGGTGCGATTTACTTTGTTGATGGCTGCAGGTAAAAAAGTTCGGGAACAAATGGCAACGCAAATTAAGCAAGACTTGGGCAAACTGGGGATGCAAATTGATACGCAGTTCCTGAGTTTTAACACTTATGTGGAAAAGCTGCGTCTGACGCGGAATTGGGATACTTACCTCGGCGGTTTTACGGGAGGTACTGAACCGCACAGCGGCTACAATATTTGGTCTGTTAACGGCACACTGCACAGTTTCAACCAGGGCCCGCAAGCCGGAGAACCGCCGATTCAGGGTTGGAAAGTTGACGACTGGGAGCAGAAAATAGATGACCTTTACGTGAAAGCTTCCCAGGAGCTTGATGAGGCGAAGCGCAAGGAACTTTATGGGGAGACGCAGCGGATTATAGCAGAACAAGTGCCGTTTATCTATATGGTGAATCCGCTGACTTTTGAGGCGGTACGCGATCGCGTTTCGGGAATTCGCTACAGTGCCCTCGGTGGTGCTTTCTGGAATTTGTACGATCTGAAAATTGCCCAATAGTCCATCGATTTTAGATTTTATATTTTAGATTTTAGATTGACTCCACAGATGAATCTGGGAACTTGAACAATAGTCTAAAATTGTGCCTATCGCGATTTAAGTTGGGGGCTTGTATCCGTTTTTGGGCAGGTAATTAGTTAGCAGTCATTAGTTATTAGTTTATGGAACCTAAAATTTTACAGAAGTTACTCGAATCTGTCGCTGCCGGCGATGTTAGCCCGATCGCAGCTTTAGATAAATTAAAGCATTTTGACTTTGAACAAGTCGGCGATTTTGCCAAAATTGACCACCACCGCACTTTAAGAACCGGTTTTCCTGAAGTAATTTGGGGCCCAGGGAAAACGCCCGACCAAATTGTTGAAATTATTGAGGCGATGCGCGGGCGAAATTCTGCGGTGATGGCGACACGAATCGAACCGGAAGTTTTCGAGCAATTGCAACAAAAAATACCCGATTTGTGCTACTACCAAAAGGCTCGAATTTGTGCAATTTCTCCTAATTCCCCAACTCCGCAGCATCCGGGTACTGTGACTATTATCAGTGCGGGAACGGCGGATTTACCTGTAGCGGAAGAGGCGGCAATTACTGCGGAACTTTGCGGTTTTCAGGTGCGACGTTTGTGGGATGTCGGAGTTGCCGGCATTCACCGCTTGCTGAGCAACCGGCACGTGATTGCTGATGCTGATGTGTTGATTGCGGTTGCGGGTATGGAAGGTGCTTTGGCGAGTGTGGTTGCAGGTTTGGCAGATTGTCCGGTGATTGCTGTGCCGACGAGTGTGGGTTATGGCGCGAGTTTTGGCGGGATAGCTCCTCTTTTAACTATGCTCAATTCTTGTGCGGCTGGTGTGGGTGTAGTGAATATTGATAACGGGTTTGGGGCGGCAATTTTGGCTTGTCAAATTCTCAGAAGTGCTGGCCGAGTGGGGAAAATGAAAGAGGAGGAGAATGGGAGAGAGGGGGAATAGTTTTGAGTTTTGAACTGAAATCCTGAATCAGGGAGGGTTCTCTTGGCATTGCCCCTACTCCAAACAGGTTTCTTTGTTCTTCATTTACCTGAAATCTGCTGTAATTTTTCGAGTGCAGTGCGAGCGCCCCCCCTCGCGAAGACCGCTCGCGCTATAGTTAGAAACCCCTTCCATCAGACTCTTGAAACCGCATCTACACAAACTCTCGTCCCAGCAGAGGGCGACTAAAAAATACAGGAGGTATTATTAAAGCCGGGTTTGATATTACTTGCTGCCTAGCCAAATTGGATAAGCAGAAGAATCCTCAGCTTTTAACTTTTGCGCCTGATAAGTCTTGCTAGTCCAACTAGCTACTGTTTGCAGGCTTTCTGTCAAACAACTTTCGCTGCCAAACGCTTCAAATCCCAAAGTCCACCACGCGCTGCCGTTAATGTTCAACTGAGTAAGTTCCACGGTGCAACCTTGGGGAATTGGGGCTTCCACAGGCACTGACATCAGGGAACCAGGGGTCGAAACTTGATAAAGACGCTGCGCTCGCTTTTTCTTGACTCCCACCCACTTTCCTGTCGCCAAAATATCCGCCGGTATTGGCGCCATCGTGTCCGCACAAACCCACTTCAGCCACTTTTCGGCTTTGCCTTCCCAGCGGTTGCCGAACTGCATTGTCCCCAACTCTCCCTGACGCCACTTTACCTCCAAGGTTTTCCCACGCAGCTTCACTCCCAAGTAGTCGCAGCTTGGTACTAGCAAATATATGTCTTCCCGCTCTTCAGGAGGCGAAAGATACGCGCCGAGACTCTCGCTTCCAAACCATTGATTGATTGATTTTGGCAGTGCACCGCTATAAAACCACCGCATTTCCAGACTGGCCCGCATAAATTTTTCCTCCGTTCCACAATTTTCGTCAAACCCAGACTGGATTTGCCATACACCATCAACTTTTGTGCCTCTCCACTCTATCCTCCCCCCTCCGGGGCCCAGAGTCTACCCACCGTCATACCATTTTAGATTTTAGATTTTAGATTTTAGATTAGGGAAAGACTGACTATATAAGGGTTGAGAGCCTAGCGTTGCATTTTTTTTACTGGTGTCCGATCGAGATCTTTAAAAAAAATTTCTCACAATCCTTTACATATCTTCACAAGTCTGTTACATTAATTTACAGTACACTAAAAACCATTTAGGAAAAAAACATGAGTAACAGAGGCTTAATGCTGGACGACAAAGGCAAAATGAACAATTTTGCGATCGAGCCGACAGTATACATCGATGACGAACCCCGCACCGGCTTTACCCCCTACGCAGAACGCTTAAACGGCCGCCTTGCCATGATTGGCTTTGTTTCTCTCTTGGCTTTAGAAGTTTCGACCAAGCACGGGCTGATTAGCTGGCTGACTCACCTGTAATGATTTTGTTAACAATTAAACTATATGGCTATGGATCGCTGGCGGTACACAAACAGCGATCCATAGCTTAACTATTTTTAGCGGCAAGGTTTGGTGAGACAATTAAAATTAAATATTTTTGTTTTACCCTACTCGTAAAAAGAATGCTCAAACGAATTGCGGCAATACTTCTGGTGGTTCTCAGCCTCACCTTGACCGGTTGTGTGTCTAAAGTCACCGGACTCAAAAGCTACGTTGATACTGGCGATGGCTATCAATTTCTCTATCCTAACGGCTGGCTGCCGATCGCGGTTTCTAACGGGCCCGATGTGGTGTTCCGCGATTTGATTCAGCAAACCGAGAATGTCAGCGTGGTAATCAGTCCAGTTGCGAAGGACAAAACTCTGGCGGATTTGGGATCGCCGACGGATGTGGGATACAAGCTCAGCAAAAGTGCGATCGCCCCGGCTGATTCGGGCCGCGAAGCTGAATTAGTCAATGCAGAAGCTCGTGAATCGCGATCGAAAAACTATTACATTTTAGAATACGCCGTTAAGTTGCCAAACCAAGAACGCCACAACTTAGCGAGTGTAGCAGTCAGCCGCGGCAAACTTTTTACCCTTAACGTTTCCACTACCGAAGAACGCTGGCCAAAGGTAAAAGAAGCTTTTGAGAAAGTTGTTAAATCTTTCTCTGTTTATTAGTAGGTTAAAAAGTAGTTGGGAATGGGGAATGGGGGACTGAGCCTTGGGCATTGGGCATTGGGCATTGGGCATTGAGCATTGGAGGCAGAGCCTGGAAAGTTATTGGTAAAACAAATAATCAATAACAAATAATAACTGTCAACTGTCAACTGTCAACTGTCAACTGTCAACTGACTTCTTAACTTATGAAAATTCCAACTTTTGTATTAGCTTCAGCTTCTCCAGCGCGCCGCCGCCTGCTAGAAAATGCCGGCATTCAAGCTGTGATTTGCCCCAGCGACTTTGATGAAGGGCAAATACAAATGAAAGATGCCACTAATTTAGTGCAGGTTTTAGCAGAGGGAAAAGCTGAGGCTGTAGCTAAGTTTTTACTGGCTAATTCTCACCCCCAAATCCCCAATCCCAAAGCGTGTTTGGTGTTGGGATGCGATTCAATTTTGCTCATAGATGGCGAAATTCACGGCAAACCCAAGGATGCGGAAGAAGCAATCTCGCGCTGGCAGAAAATGCGCGGTAAGGTGGGCGAACTGTATACGGGTCATGCTTTGATTGATACTAGATTCGATGACTTTGATCAGGCAAAGTCGCGATCGGTCATTCGCTATCAAGTTACAAAAGTTCATTTTGCGGAAGTTACCTCGCGCCAAATTGCGGCTTACGTGGCTACCGGAGAACCCTTGCAATGTGCAGGCTGTTTTGCACTGGAAGGTAAAGGCGGCTTTTTTGTGGAACAAATCGAAGGATGTCACACAAATGTGATCGGTTTGAGCTTACCTTTGCTGCGGCAAATGCTCACCGAAATGGGATATGATGTGGCGGATTTCTGGCAATCTTAAATATTGTTGAATTTATGTCAGGAATCGAGAGGCACAGCCTCGCTTATATGCCTTCCCAGGCAGAGCCTGGGAAAGAGGATTGAGAGCCTTGTTGTTATGGAATGGGCGTTTCGCCCGTCCGTGCTATGCAAATTAGCCTTGGCCACCAGTTGGTAATTATCCTAGAGCGATCGTCCCGTCAGACACAGAGGTAAACTGAAGTTGACTAGGCGAAACATCCTTCACCAAAGCCAAGATATTGCCGCTGCTAGCTTCCCGAATCACCGTCGCCTTAGTATTTAAAATTCTAAAATCAGCAGTGCGAGGAATTCCCGGAGGAAAAGGCCCGCTGCTGTCATAATCTCTGGCATCACCAATTGTTAAAAACCTTTCGCTCAAAACAATATCATCTCGCGTCAATCCAGACGCCAATCCAATTACATCACCTTCAGCCGGATTGTAATCGAGAATAAAATCTGCAGGCACTTCATCTACATCAAAATTGCCACTAGGAGGCGGTTGAAGCGAACCAATTTCCCCCGAAGTGGCTCCCAATTCTGTGCGGAGGACAAACAAATCTGCACCTTCACTTCCCCAAAGTCTATCAATTCCAGCCTCACCGATTATAGTATCATTTCCACTCTCTCCTACTAAAGCATCATTCCCTTTACCGCCGCGAATAAAGTCATTTGCCGTGCCTCCATAAACGTAGTCATTATCTTGATCTCCGCTGACAAAATCGCTGCCACATTCTCCATAAAGAATGTCAAAATCTTGGCCGCCGCGAATAGTATCGCTGCCGCAACCTCCGATTAAAGTATCTGTGCCGCTGTTACCGTTCATCAGTTCCGCACCACCGGAACCTCTGACAAAATCGTTACCAGCTAAGGCCCGCAAACCTCCGGGAGTATTCCGCAGAATTCCATTTGCTAATTGAAATGCGTCGTCATTGGGAGTTAAGTCAAAAAAGTTGGGGTCGCTGCCTGGATTTGGCAATGGCCCTGTGAGTAATGTGATGTTTGGGGGATCAGCAATAATTGGATCTGAATTTTCAGCTAATGCTCTAATTTCTCCGAGATTTGTTTCTAACATCCTAATTTTCTCCTTTTTTGATTGACTTTGTTGACATTCTGATTTTAACAAAGGTTTCAATTAATAAATCTGCGGGAATCTGGGGTTAAAACAATCAAATTACTGTCAAAATTGCCGGAGACCCTTTTTCAACAAGCAGAGCTTATTGACAGCAATCTGCTCGTCCAAATCCGCAAATATTTTGAACTGTGCACCAATAATTCTGGGGATCGCGTACTCTATTACCCGTCAGCAGTCAGCGTGGGAAAACCCAGAGACTGCTAATTGTCATGAAACCTTGAGTTAAGTCAGGAATAATTAATATGCTAGACACTGCGATCGAATCTATTCAAGCCAGAGAAATCCTCGACTCCCGCGGCCGCCCCACCATTGAAGCTGAAGTTTACCTAGCTAACGGTGTTGTCGGACTCGCCCAAGTCCCCAGCGGCGCGTCTACAGGCTCTTTTGAAGCCCACGAACTCCGCGACGACGACAAAAGCCGTTATGGTGGCAAAGGAGTCCTAAAAGCCGTCGCTAACGTCGAACACAAAATTGCCCCCGCTTTGGCTAATCTAGATGCGATCGACCAAGCACTGGTAGACAAAACCATGATTGACTTGGACGGTTCCCCGAACAAATCACACCTCGGCGCAAATGCCATTCTCGGAGTCTCCTTAGCCACAGCAAAGGCAGCCGCCGAAACTTTAGGACTCCCCCTTTACCGCTACTTGGGCGGCCCCTTGGCGAACGTTTTACCAGTGCCACTGATGAACGTGATCAACGGGGGATCTCACGCTAACAATAATGTGGACATTCAAGAATTTATGATTGTCCCTGTGGGTGCGCCCTCTTTTAAAGAAGCTTTACGCTGGGGTGCAGAGGTATTTGAATCCTTGAGTAAAGTCTTAAAAGCTGAGGGTTTGCTGACTGGTGTGGGTGATGAAGGCGGTTTTGCGCCTAATCTTAAATCTAATCAAGCAGCTTTGGATTTGTTGATTGCAGCTATTGAAAAAGCTGGCTACAAACCGGGTGAACAAGTTGCTTTGGCTTTGGATGTTGCTGCTAGCGAATTTTACAAAGATGGGCAGTACACTTACGACGGTGTGGCTCATTCGCCTGCAGAATTAATCGATTATTTGGATGGTTTGGCGAGTCAATATCCCATTATTTCCATTGAAGATGGTTTGCATGAAGACGATTGGGACAGTTGGGTAGCGCTGACTGAGAAAATGGGCAGCAAAGTTCAATTGGTGGGTGACGATTTGTTTGTTACTAATCGCACGCGGCTGCAAAAAGGAATTGATTTGAAAGCTAGCAATTCGATTTTGATTAAGCTGAATCAAATTGGTTCTTTGACGGAAACTTTGGATACGATCGACCTGGGTAAACGGAACAGCTATCGAGCCGTCATCAGCCACCGTTCCGGTGAAACTGAAGATACCACAATTGCCGATTTAGCGGTAGCGACTCGCGCCGGCCAAATCAAGACTGGTTCTTTGTGTCGCAGCGAACGAGTTGCCAAATACAACCGTTTGTTACGGATTGAGGATCAATTGGGCGATCGAGCAATTTATGCTGGGTCGATCGGTTACGGGCCAAAGTAACACTTGGTAATCGACAATCCTCGTTCCCAGGCTCTGCCTGGGGACGCAGATCCGGAGGCTCTGCCTCCAATTTTCCTGGGGTCTTCGAGGCAGAGCCTCTGGATATCGGTTCCCAGGCAGAGCCCGGGAACCAGTTAAATCTGGATATTACCGATCCTCAATTAAGGATAGAAAGCCAATTGTGGCAAACCCAAAGTTTCTTCCCAACCCATCATCAAGTTCATGCACTGGATGCCTTGGCCGGCTTGTCCCTTAATTAAATTGTCGATCGCCGACAGCACAATCACCCTGTCAGTACGCGGATCGACTTCCACACCGATGTAACACAGATTCGTACCGCAAGCCCATTTTGTTTGCGGATAAACTCCAGCAGGTAACACTTTTACCCAAGGAGAATTGCGGTAAAAAGCGCTGAAAATTGTGATTAAATCTTCCCGCACCAAACCCGGATCGCGCAAAGTTGCGTACACAGTCGCCAGAATTCCCCGCACCATCGGAATTAGGTGGGGAGTAAACTGAACTTTAATATCGTGTCCCGCTAAATCGCTGCAAATTTGCTCGATTTCTGGCGTGTGGCGGTGGCGGCCAACGCCGTAAGCCCCCAGAGAACCCTCTGCTTCAGCCAACAAGAGATTAACTTCGGCTTTGCGGCCCCCTCCCGAAGCACCGGATTTGGCGTCGATAATTGCTGTTTCTGGCACGATGAGACCTTGTTTGAGCAAAGGTGCCAGGGCTAATAAACTAGCAGTGACGTAGCAGCCGGCACAGCCTACTAACTGAGCGTCTTTAATTCGATCGCGATACAATTCTGGCAAACCGTAAACAGCCGTTGCAGCTAAAGCAGAGTCCGATCGCTCGCCCCCGTACCAAGCTTTGTAAGTTTCCAGATTTTCAAATCTGTAATCAGCCGACAAATCCAAGACTTTGCAGCCTTTTTCTATCAGCGTCGGTGCCATTTTGCAAGCTAAACCGTTCGGCAGCGACAGAAACACAACTTCGCATTTTGCCGCTATTTGGTCTAGGTCGATCGCCTGGACTGTCAAATCAATGCAGTTAGTCAGATGCGGGTAAAGGCTGGAATAAGGTTTTCCTGCACTGCTATCCCCGCCCAAATAAACTACTTCAGCCGCCGGGTGGTCCGCCAGCAGTCGCACAAGTTGCACGCCGCCGTACCCTGAAGCGCCGATAATTCCTACAGGCACACGTCCAACATCTCCCATTTTCCTTTATCCCCTCAGCCGTTGAAGTCAAAAACGCTTGAACTTTTGCTGCATTGTAGTACCAAACGTCAACTTTGGTGGCAAAGAATTGTGTTGTTTTGTTTTGGAAGTGCATTTTTGTTAATTTTCCGGTATTTGACCCGCCCAAAAACGGAGGTCAGCCCCCGCAGGACCCAAGTTCGCCGCCCCAAATTTTAGACTCCTGTGGAAGAGCCCTGATTCATCTGTAGAGTAAATCTAAAATTCTTCCAATCTAAAATCTAAAATCTAAAATCTAAAATCGACTGACCGATCGCCAAAATCCTAAAATTAACAAACTGATGTGCGATCGTGCTATAAAAAAACTTACCTTAACCCATCCACAAACCGGAGATTAACATTTTTCCCTCTTGCCTCTTGTCTCTTGCTTCCTGTATCCTGCCTCGAACCTCGAAGGTCTTCCCTCGAACGTCTTCCCTCGAACCTCTTCCTTCTTCCTACCTATGGGCATAGTTGTAGAAAACGTATCAAAACAGTTTGGCAGTTTCCAAGCACTCGATCGAGTCAGCTTAGAAATCGAATCCGGTTCCCTAGTCGCATTGCTGGGCCCGTCTGGTTCCGGCAAATCCACCCTGCTGCGACTGATTGCCGGTTTAGAAATGCCCGACTCCGGCAAAATCTGGCTGACAGGGCAAGATGCCACAAATACTAGCGTCCAAGACCGCAAAATAGGGTTCGTGTTTCAGCACTACGCGCTATTCAAGCACATGACAGTGCGAAAAAACATCGCTTTCGGGATGGAAATTCAGAAAACACCGCCCGCGAAAGTCAAATCGCGGGTAGAAGAATTGTTGAATTTAGTGCAATTGGCAGGATTGGGCGATAGATACCCGTCGCAACTTTCAGGAGGCCAGCGGCAGCGGGTGGCCCTCGCCAGAGCCCTGGCTGTGGAACCGAAAGTGTTACTGCTAGACGAACCTTTTGGAGCTCTCGATGCCAAAGTTCGCAAAGACTTGCGTGCTTGGTTGCGGCGACTGCACGACGAAGTTCACGTTACCACAGTCTTTGTGACGCACGATCAAGAAGAAGCGATGGAAGTTGCCGATCGAATTACAGTAATGAATAAAGGTAAAATCGAACAAGTCGGCACACCCGCAGAAATTTACGACCATCCCGCTAGTGCCTTCGTAATGAGTTTTATCGGCCCCGTCAATGTATTGCCCAGCAGTTCAAGAATGTTTCAAGACAACGGCTTTGACTCAGCCAACCCAGAGATTTTCTTGCGCCCTCACGACGTAGTAATTGAAACTACAGAAAATAGTGCAACAGTGCCTGCAAGAATCAGTCGCTTGATTCATTTGGGATGGGAAATTCAGGTAGAATTAACCTTAGATGACGGTCAAGTAGTAAACGCTAATTTGACTAGAGAAAGATTCGATAGCTTGAACTTGCAGCCCCAGCAAAGAGTCTTCGTAAAGCCGAAAGATGCCAAGTCCTTTCCACTTTTTTATTCCATCTAAGGATCGCGAATTAAATAACTTACAATTTTAATTGTTATTGTAGGATGGGCGTCCCGCCCGTCCAAAAAGGACGGGCGGGACGCCCATCCCACAGACTTGTGGAAGTTATTTAATTCTCATTCCTAAGATCGATTCTGAAAACTCAAGCTAAATTTAGATTGGATACTGCCTTTCCAAGGATGTGGCGCGGTGCGGTGTCTCTACAAAAAAAAATCTAGGGACACGGCACCGCGCCGTGTCCCTAATCTTTTATACTGACAACTGTCCGCTGACTACTGCGCGCTGAGTTAGTCTTTAATTTTGCTGACAGCTTTTTTGACTTGTTGCTCAAAGGATGTAGCTTGTGTATTGGAAGGATTTTTCATTTTTTCAATGTCAGCGTCTCCCTGAACTTCGTTAGGCCCTTTGCTGGCTTTTTCTTGAGTTTCTTCCAAAGACATTGGTTTTTTCAGTACAGCTTCTTGAGATTCTTTTTCAATTCCTAAAAGTTGGTCTTCACCTTTGGTGGGGCTGCTAGTAACTGCAAAAGCCGGGAAAGCATTAGAAACAAACATCAAAGCACAAAAACAAACAGCTATTAAAGTGCGGACTAAACGCTTGGCAGGGAAGTTAAAGCTGATAAAAGACATACAAAATTTCTCCGTTTTTAGAAGTTTTGATCGCTAAGATTGTTAACAGGCAGAAGCTCACTCAAATTCTGCACAATCTTTAACTCAAGTTTGAGAAAAGCAACCTTTGCTCTCTTTCAAATTAAGCTAATATATAATATTTAGCTGAAAAAGCTGGGATTTGAAATCCTTCTCAGGGAATATTTCTAGTTGACAGGAGTCGATCGCCCCAAGACATTTATGTAGAAGGCACTTGTGTAGAATCAAAAAAATTCTCTATAAGTGCCTTCGGATGCGCCTCACATAGCGGTATGAATGTCAGTAACTGGTTTTGTCGTGGGGTGGGGGCGGGTTTATTTAGCCTGTTTGCATTGTGAGAGGGCGCTTGAGTGAACCGGCAGAGCGGTTTGTTGAAAATTTTGCAAGATATGAGATGCGCCAGACTATCGACTGACTAATGACTAATAAGTAGGTAAGCGGGATTAAACACAGCTATGTAACAGTATGTAAACAGGGCTAACTTAGCCATGCTTAGGGCATTTGGATACTTTACAATCGTTTACATAATTGTCTTTTACAGCGCCTACCTATTTAACTAATGGCTGCTGCTGTCGCACGGGAACTTGAAATTTTGCTAGATAAGTTTTAATTTCTCCTACACTGAGTTGCCCGTAATGCAGCAGGGAAGCCAGTAGGGCTGCTTCTGCTTTGCCCTGTGTCACGGCTTCGTAGATGTGGTGACAGTTGCCGGCGCCGCCGGAAGCAATGACGGGAATTTCGACCATTTCGGCAATGCTGCGAGTTAATTCCAAATCGTAACCGGCTTGAGTGCCGTCCGAGTCCATGCTTGTCACCAGAATTTCGCCGGCGCCGCGCTGTTCGGCTTCCTTGGCCCAGGCGATCGCATCTTTTCCGGTATTTTCTCGCCCTCCGCGCACGTACACGTCCCAACCAGGATGATCTGCGTCTTGCCGTTTGCGAGCGTCGATCGCCACTACAATGCACTGATTACCAAATCGATCGCTAGCTTTGTCAATTAAACTCGGATCGCGCACCGCCGCCGAATTAATACTCACCTTATCAGCGCCCGCCCTCAACAAACTTTTAATTGTGTCTAAGGATTGGATGCCGCCGCCCACCGTCAAAGGGATAAATACTTGATCGGCCGTGCGGTACACCACATCGATCATAATATTCCGGTCTTCGTGAGTCGCCGTAATGTCCAGAAACACCAACTCGTCAGCACCGGCATCGTTGTAAACCTGAGCCATTTCTACCGGATCGCCAGCATCCTGAAGGTTGACAAAATTGACACCTTTGACCACGCGACCGGCTTTCACATCCAAACAAGGCAAAATTCTTTTCGACAACATAAAATTCTCGTATTTCCAACTTATTGACCGCCGCAGCGAGGAAAAGGCTTTGTTGATATCTTCAAAAACCCGAAGTTAAGCAACAAATCTTAAAGATACCTTGTGTTTAACAATTCTCGATCGGAGCCGGAGAGCCATTTTTCAGTTTTTTTATGCCCCGTTAGTCTAAATAAAATTTGGCGGGCAGTGGGAGCCGTGACATTAGGTAGAATATTGGTAGATAGTTATATTTTCAGCAAAAAAGCACTAAATTTAACTCCCCAGATAGAACTGTGGGGTGAAAAATATGACAATTTCGCTTATGATCGAACCATAACTACCTTTGCTGGCGATCGAATTGTGGTTCGGCAATCCTGTATGGTTTGGTGCATCGACGATCGACTAAACAATTTTAGATTTGAGAACGGCCGATTTGAGGTTTTTTAGCAGCAATCTCAGTCATAAGCCGCGCGGTAAAGTTAAAATTTAAAGTTTAAAACCTCAAACCGGTTGACTTGATGTCGTTTTTAGGGCTGTGGTGACTTTGCAAGCCAATCCACATTTGGTACTTCGTACAGAGAAAAGCGGCAATCGCTACTTGCCGCTCTCCGGCAGCAATTGCTGGACAGTAGGGCGGAGCGATGACAATAATTTTGTACTGACCGATCGCTGGATTTCCCGTAATCACGCGATGTTACAGCAAATGGAGACAGGAGAGTTCTACCTGATCGACTTGGGCAGCCGCAATGGTTCCTTTGTCAACGGGCGGCGGGTCAGTATTCCTGTCACTCTCAGAAATGGCGATCGGATTATTTTCGGTCAAACCGAATTGGACTTCTACAACCCAACCGCCGGCCACCGACACGATCCAATACACGAGACAGACTCTGAAGATTTTACGGCGACTTTGACGGTGCGTAGCCTGATTAGCGTCATGGTAATGGACATCCGAGACTTTACAGTTTTGACTAGGCAGCTAGACGAAACCCTCCTCTCGGAAGTCATCGGCAATTGGTTCCGCAAAGCAGGACAGATCATTCGCGAACACGGCAGTTGGGTGGACAAATACATCGGCGATGCCATCATGGCAGTCTGGTTCCACAAAACCAGCGGTGTCAGCAGCGAGGAAATGATGCGGATTTGCCAAGCTTTGAGCGAACTGCACAAGGCAACAGACGAACTCAGCAGCCGTTACCCCCTGCCTTTTCCTTTGCGAGTCGGGGCCGGCATCAATACCGGTTATGCAATGGTGGGAAATTCTGGCAGCAGCGACCGATCGGACTATACTGCCTTGGGAGATACTGTAAACGCAGCATTTCGCCTGGAATCTTGCACCAAGCAACTCGGCAAGGATATCGCTGTGGGAGAAACTACCTACAAATATCTGACGCAATTGGGGGCCCAGAGCGCTTTCGAGCAGCACACCGTTGCTTTAAAGGGTTACGACCATCCCACCGTGACTTACGGCGGTACTTATGCTGACTTGAACGCTTTTCTCAAAACAAAAGGAAAAAGTTCTTGATAGCTAGAAAAGTGGGTGCGGGGCAAAAATTAACCCCTTAAAATCGCAGTCCGAGTTTTTAATTTGGAGTGCCTTTTATAAACTTGCCTGCGATGCTTAAAAGTCAGCATATATCATATATAACCTGCGTTGTCAATACCCCAATGGAAAGTTTATAACAGCCCTCTACCTATTGCGGATTTATCTGAAAAACTGCATAAGCAAAATGGTAGTCTCTACATAAATGCTGTGTATGAAATTGGGAGACAAAACTTCATGAAACGATTGGGTCGTCTATTGGCAGTATTGGGCTTAGTGCTGGGCTGCTTTGCATGGGCTGGAGACCAAAGCGCGATCGCGGCGTCATTAAGCCGTATCCTCTTGCCATCCTCCTCGCTCCTAGCTGTTGAAGCTCCGGCTAGAACCAATCGCGCTGATGAGAAGCTTGCCACAGAATACGGCAAAAAACTTGATTTGAACAACAGCGCCGTCCGGGACTTTCGGGAATTTCGAGGGTTGTATCCCACTTTAGCTCGACTAATTATTAAGAATGCTCCTTACGAAAATGTTGAGGACGTACTCAATATTTCAGACTTGACGGAAGCTCAGAAAAAAGTGCTGCAAGCTAACATGGACAAATTCACCGTAACTGATGTTGAATCAGTCTTTATTGAAGGAGACAACCGGTTGAATAATGGTCTATACGACTAGGTAGCAGCGGGTCTCATTTGAAGTCAGAAGTCATTGGGCAGAAGGCATTCGGCAGAAAGAAAAGATTTTTTTCTATAGGCTGATGACTTCTGCCTTTAATTTCTCAAGACTTACTTTCAATCACCATTCGGCAAAAGCCGACCCAAATTCGCTAGATTGAAATAAGCGGGTTCCCCTGATTCATCTAAAATCTAAAATCTAAAATCTAAAATCTAAAATCCCTTGACTGACATTAGTTCCAGTCCCCAGATTCATCTGTAGACTCAATTCTCAAATCTAAAATCTAAAATCTAAAATTGACTGGCGGCAGACTTATGACTGACAAATTTGACGTATTGGTAATAGGTGCTGGCGCGGCGGGTTTGTACACAGCACTCTGCCTGCCAGAGCATTTGCACGTGGGCTTGATCAATAAAAATACCCTACCTGTTTCTGCCAGCGATTGGGCTCAAGGAGGGATTGCCGCAGCGATCGCCCCTGAAGATTCCGCAGCGCTGCACGTTCAGGATACACTGGCTGCAGGAGCGGGTCTTTGCGATTTGGAGGCGGTGAAATTTTTAGTCGAGGAAGCTGGTGCTTGCATTGACTCCCTGGTGAAAATGGGAGTTGCATTCGATCGCACCGGCCCAGATTTAGCCCTCACCCTAGAAGCAGCCCACTCCCGCCGCCGAGTGCTCCACGCCGCCGACACTACGGGCAAAGCCGTGATCAGTACGCTGACAGCAAAAGTATTAAGCCGCAAAAACATTCAACTCGTATCCCCTGCCTTTGCTTTGAGTCTGTGGCTAGACAAAAGCGGGCGCTGCCAGGGGATTAGCTCGATTTGTGGCTCACAAGTCAAGTGGCTGCAGGCCAAAGCCGTAGTGCTGGCGACAGGCGGCGGCGGACAGGTTTTTGCTCAAACGACCAATCCGTCGGTAAGTACCGGGGACGGGGTGGCAATTGCGTGGCGCGCCGGGGCGCTGCTGCGAGATTTAGAATTTGTGCAGTTTCACCCGACGGCGCTGAGCACAGCGGGCGCGCCTCGGTTTCTCATTAGCGAAGCGGTGCGGGGAGAAGGAGCTCATTTGGTTGACAGTAAGGGATATCGCTTTGCTTTTGACTCTCACCCAAGCGGGGAACTCGCCCCTAGGGATGTTGTCAGTCGCGCTATTTTCCGCCACTTGCAGAAGACGGGGGAACCTCATGTTTGGCTGGATTTGCGGCCAATTGCGGTCGATCGACTGCGCTACAGGTTTCCCAATATTATTCAAGTGTGCGCTGATTGGGGAATTGATATTTTTTCCGAACCGGTGCCGGTGACGCCTGCGGCGCATTACTGGATGGGAGGAATTGTCGCTGACAAGTTTAACCAAACTTCGATTCCGGGTTTGTACGCGGTGGGAGAAACTGCGAGCACGGGGGTACACGGCGCTAACCGGTTGGCGAGCAATTCGCTGCTGGAATGTCTGGTTTTTGGGGCGCAGATGGGACTTTTGCAGCTAGAAGGTGGAACGCCCAAGGCACTCACAGATGAGTTCGAGGCGGGAGAAATCTGGGAAAAATCGATTTCTGAACAGGACATTGAGGCGATCGAAAGGTTGCGGGTCGAATTGCGGAATTTGGTGTGGCAGAGTGCGGGAATTTGCCGAGGACAACGCGATTTGGAAAGTGCGATCGTCCAACTTGAGATTTGGCGGCAAGAATTTGCTTCGTTGCCTTTGAGTCAAACGCTTGATAATTTACGGCCCGGACAAATTATTGATTTTTCCCCTGCTGAGCCGGAGAATAGCTCAATTTTACGAAATTGGGGAGAAGTGGGGAATTTATTGGATATCGGCTATTTAATTGTCAAAAGTGCTGCGTTTCGCACTGAAAGTCGCGGCGGTCACTACCGGGTGGACTATCCCCTCACCGATCCGGATTGGTGCAGCCATACTTTAATTAACCAATCAAATTGGTACAAATCTCCGCGAATAGAAGATTGAAAATTTATTGAAAATTTGGGGTCAGCGCGTTCCCGTACCGTCACTTTCGGGGCTCCCGTTAGGGGGTGGTTCGTATTGTTGGGGATTTGCCAAGCTAGAGGTTGGTGTAACTGTCCCAACTCTGGGGGTCGATGGCGTCCGGATCTTGCCCGCGCTACGGGCTTTTGTGAAATTGCTAGTTGAGCTGCTCGTAAGTCGAGCCGCATTTGCAGTGCCGACTACATTCACTTGCAGGCAGGCAGCCAGGGTTGCCGTTGTTGTGAGCTGAATCAAAGTACGCATAGTATTCACCGCCTTATTCCAATCACCGCAATAGATCCACGTCTGTACCACCTATTATATCTATCAATTTCCGTATTTACACTGATATCTTTACATTTACTTTAATTAACTTTCGTAAGTTTACATAAATTTTTTTACATTAAGGCTTTTTGGCGATTTGAATTTGGTTTCATGTTGTGATTTATTTTAATATTTTGTAACATTTAGACGAGACGGCAAGTTCCTGTAATAACTTTTATATTTTTATAACTCTATCTAATGACAGATGACAGATTATACATTTTAAATAGTAGGAGTTCAGACTTTAATACATTGGACATTTATTTTTTTGAACGGTTTCAAAAAGCTTACAGGGCTTACAGTTTCAGGATAGAGCTATTTTTCAAAGTTAGCGGCACATCTGACGCCTGAAAATAATATCGCCCTACGACTCAATTAGGGTTTGAGGTTTAAAACTTGCTCAAATTTTGTCCGAAGTATTGAGATTTTAAATTAAAGAATTGAATAATTGAAGAATTAGGAATAAATTATAAAGCTAGTGGTTTAGAGCTTTACTTACGAGAAATAATTGGTTTAAAGCCTCTCGCTTTTAGGGAGAAATTCAAAGAAGACTATTCATTACTCCAATCCTCTTACTTCCAGGTAGAGATCGCTATCCCAGGTCAACTGTCAACTGTCAACTGTCAACTGAAAGTTGCATTATGTTTTTAACTGCTCTTAATTAATAAAAGTGATATTGATTTTTTCCGCGTTCCTTAGCACGATACATCGCAACATCGGCATTCTTAACTAACATCTCTGGCTCGTGACCGTCAATGGGATATAAACTAATGCCAATACTTGTAGTTACAGAAACTGTATGTTCTTCTAAAATAAAAGGCTGCATGATGGCGTCGCAAATTTTTTCCGCTACTTTGGCAGCTTCCTCGCGACCGGGAATGGCGGGCAGAATGACTGTGAACTCGTCGCCGCCCAACCGCGAAATAATATCGCTGCCGCGTAAACATTTTTTGAGCCGACTGGCAACTGTTTTTAAGAGTAAATCACCCACATTGTGTCCGAGAGTGTCGTTGATTGATTTAAATCCATCTAAATCTAAAAACAGTAAAGCTACCAATTCCTGATTGCTGGAGGCTATTTCTAGAGACCGATGCAAGCATTCGTAGAACATCTGGCGGTTGGGCAAACCGGTAAGAGCATCGTGATAAGCTTGGTGGCTGAGCTCAGCATTTTTTTGTTCTAGGGCATTTGCGCGGAGTTGGCGCTCGGTAATATCTCTGATTGCTCCGACTAAAAATAGGTTGCCGGCAGCATCTTTATGCAGGGATCTTTTAGTCGCAATCAGATGCGTAATTCCGTGAGCGTCAGTAAAATATTCTTCATTTTCTCGCGGCTGGTGAGTTTGAAATACTAATTCGTTTTGCTGCCAAAATATCTCGGCTTCGGCTTGGGGAAATAAATCGTAATCGGTTCGGCAAGTTAAAATTTCTAAAGGATAGCCAATAAACCGACAATATGCCTGATTCAAAACTACGCAGCGGTGATTTCGATCTTTGACAAAAATGGGGTCGGGAATTGTATCGATTAGCGATTGTAAAAATTCTTTAGACCGTTTTAATTCTTCTTGCAAGTGAGCCAGATAACCCACAACAGCAGCACCAGAACCCACAAGACTGACGATTGGAGGAATTAACGGTAGCCACCAACCGGCTAAAAAGGCTAAGTATAAACTGGCACTCAGACCGAGAAAGATACTTGACAAACAATAAGCCGATCGACCCAGCGATCGCAAATTCCAACTCACATTTGCTCCCGCCCAAGACCACAGCAAAATCCACATCAACTCCGCAGCCTCTGGCCAGACATTGATACCCCCGCGCCCGTCGAGAGCTGCACTCAAAATTTGGCTCAAAAAATGAGCCTGAAGCTCGACTCCCGGTATTTGCTGGGGAGGACCAAACCAACCGGAACTGTAAGAATTTTGGTAAAAGTCTTTGAGGCTGGGGGCATTGGAGCCGATCAAGACAATGCGCGATCGTACAAAATCAGCAGGTACTTTGCCAGAAAGCACATCGCCCATCGATGCAGTACGAAAACTGCCTCGCGGGCCGCGCAGGTTGGTCAAAATTTGATAGCCACGGCTGTCTGATCGAACGTAAGCACCATCATTCGGTTGAAAAGGCCGAAAAACCCCCTTGCCTAACTGCAAGTATTTAGGATTGACTCTGGCTCGTTGAGGGGAAATCCCTTCGCTTTTGAGGTAAAGCAAAGCCAGTCTGAGTGCGAAACTTTGATGAGTTTTGCCGTCTCCGGGCCAAGCGTAGAGCAAAGTTCGCCGGACTTTTGAGTCAGCGTCGATAACAACGTTGTTGAAACCGATTCGATCGAGCTTGTCAAGTACCGGAGGTGGCCGAACTCCGAACCTGGTTTCGTCTGGCATCAACTCAATGCCGATTAAGTTGGGAATAGTTTTAAAAGTTTGGAGCAATTCGGCGTTACCCGGTTGAGTTGGCAAATCTCGGTAAACGTCGAGGCCGATCGCCCGCGGCTTGCCAGCGTGCAATTTTTGCAGCAATTGAGCCAAGACAGCATCCGAAATTGGGTAGCCGTATTTTTGCAAGTCAGCTTCCTTAATTTCTACAATGACGATGCGCGAGTCAATTGGTTCGGCCGGCCGCCAGCGCACAAAGTGGTCGAAAGCAGCCCATTCCCACACCTGAAAAAATCCTAACCAGCGCATTACAATTACCGTACTAGCAACGGCACTCGCAGTAATCAATACTCGGCGTTCTTGATCGACCCATTTTTTGATAGTTTTTAGCATATTTTGGGGATTTTTGCCTCGCCCTTTGAACATCTAAACTACTACTACATATAGGTTTTACATCTCCGGGGCGATCGGGGGGATTTTAGATTTTAGATTTTAGATTTTAGATTATCCAATTTTTTGGTTTTTGGGTGCAGGCGAGTCGATTTTAGATTTTAGATTATCCAATTTTTTGGTTTTTGGGTGCGATCGGGCAGCAAGAGCAGAAACCGGGTTTCGCAACCAAAATATGTCATTTCAACAATCATTCTGGAAGCAGAAACCCGGTTTCTTGCATTTTTATGTAAAAGCTTTAGTAGTTATTCACCGATCTAAATACTAGAAACCCACAACTTGTTTTAAAATTTTTCTTTCTCACGAATTTTTACTATTTCTTTATAGATTATAGATGCAAATTTTTAGATTGATTTCGCTGCACTGGCAAAGGATAAACTAAGTTAAAAACCAGGCTATTTCCTGCCCATCAATCTAAAATCTGTCATCTATAATCTCCAACTTTTCTGTTAGTTTTGAAAGTTGCGCGGGCCGGTGTAACCCGATAAATCAGCGAGTTTATCCAAAGATTGTGTCCCCGAATAAAACTGACCATTAATCTCCCAAGTCGGGAAACCTTTAACATTCGCAGCAGCAGCTTGGCAAATTTCAGCGCGTGAATTTTGCCCCTTGGGATCGCATTCAAAATAATCAATTATTTTGGCTGCTTCTTTGCCGAACAGCAGTTTTTGGTCGTGGCAGTGGGGACACCAGTAAGCGCCGTACTCTTTAGCACCGATTTGTCGGAGGTGGCGGGCCAAAGCAATTTGTGCCGGGCCGGAGGTTGTAGTGACGGCAGGAGGTACAATTCCGGGGGTAGAGACAGTAGGAGCAGGTGAGTTGACGCTGTTATAAAGTCCCAAGGCACCGATCGAACTCACCATTGCCACTAAAATGCCTGTAAACACCAACTGTCCGATATCTTCCCACTCGCGCCCGACTAGCACCAGGACAAACAGCGACAGTGCAAATAGGGCGGAAGTGATGCAGTAAATGCACAGATCCTGAATTTCAAAAGCCATCAAATACATCAGATAGCTGCTCAAAATTACCATCGCAGCGGTGATGATAAATAGCGCTTGCCAAGTTTTGTTTTCTAGTTGAGAGTGCAGTCCTTTATTGGTGGCGGGATTGACGGCTTTGGGAGCCAATGCCAGGATTGCTATGCTCAGGTAAGCCAGACAGCCTAACAAGCTTAAAGGCACTGTGCCAAAGACTGTAGCGTAGGGACTGTTGAGAACTTTGTCACAGCCGCTGGTGGGACAAATGACCGAGCCAGTCGTGAATTTAGCGATCGTGAGATAGGCCGTTTCTACGACGCCTATGGCTGCGATCGCTGCCATCACAGTTCTCGACCAGCGATGAATCCAAGGGGTTGAACGTCGGCGAATCATTTTTTGATTTGGTAATTGGGAATTGGGAATTGTTGACTGTTGACTGTTGACTGTTAACTGTTAACTGTTAACTGTTAACTGTTGACTGTTGACTGTTGACTGTTAACTAATGATTGTTAACTAATGACTGTTAACTAATGACTACTGCCAACTGCCAACTGCCAACTGCCAACTGCCAACTGCCAACTGCCAACTGCCAACTGCCAACTGCCAACTGCCAACTGACTACTGCCAACAGTCAACAATTCCCATTTTACGTTTTACTTGTGACTTTGCCCGGTTCCGGTGTTTGCCCTCTTGAGCCATTAGCATCTCTATTTTCCTGTTCGCGCTCTTTCTGTGACAAACTGCGGCGGGCAGCTTCTACAAACTGACTGACGCGGATCGGATCGATGGGCTGCTCGATGCGGCCGTTTCGTTTCAGGGAACTCGATACGATTACGCCGTCAGCGGCCTGCATAAGGGTGGAAATGTTTTCCCACGAGGCGCCGCTGCCGATGAAAACTGGAATTCCCGCTGCTGCTGCACTCGCGAGTTCTAAGTCTTCGAGATTGGGAGGGCTACCAGTTGTCCAGCCGGAAAGGATTACGGCGTCGGCTAAAGCTCGCCCGATCGTCTCTTGGACGGCTGTGGTCAAGTTGGGGCTGCCTAGGGGTCGCCCGTGCTTGACTAACACGTCTGCTAATATTTTGACATCGCTGCCCAATTCCCGGCGGTAGCGCAGTAGCTGGTGAGCTTGGCCTTCAATTAAGCCTTGGTCTGTAGCCATGATGCCGTTGAGGACGTTGACGCGGATGAATTGAGCTCCTGTGCAGGAGGCGATGGCGATCGCGCTGTGGGCGTCGTTTCGCAGCACATTAACGCCGATCGGCAGCGTCACGAGATTTGTTAGCCTCTCAACTACCAGAGTCATGGCACTTACCACAGCCGGATCTACGCTGTCTTTGGCAAAAGGAGCGTCGAAAAAGTTCTCGACAATGATACCGTTTGCGCCACCAGAAGCCAGCGCTGTAGCCTCTTGCTCGGCTCTTCCGATAATAGCTTTGAGGTTTCCGCCCCAGCGGGGAGAAGTTGGCAAAGGCTGTAAATGTACGACACCGATTATGGGATTCGGCGTTTTGAATATTTGTTTTAAGTCCACGGATTTTCCTGAAACCACCAAGTTCACTGACTGCTGACGGCGGATGAGTCACGGTATATTCTAGAATTCTATAGCAAATATGCTGAGAACCCCGTGTCTTTAGACCGGGGATGAAAGCTAGAGGCAGGCTTTAGCCTGCAAGTTACCTTACATTGCTTTGCTTGTCGTTGACTCTACAAAATGCTACTCTATTTTGTAGATCCAGGGAAAACGAGCAATGTTAAACCTTAGTTACGAGTACAAATTGAAGCCAACCGCAGAGCAAGCTCAAGAAATTGAGAGGGTTCTAACGGTTTGTCGCAAGGTTTGGAACTACGCTTTGCGGGAACGCAAGGACTGGATCAACTCTCGTAAATGTGCGGTCAATGCTTGCTCGATTTCTAAGGAATACATCATTCCGCTTGATGCAGCTTACCCAAATTATTTCCAGCAAAGCAAATCATTGACAGAAGCAAAAGAGCAAATCCCAGAGCTAAAAACTGTGAACGCTCAAGTACTCCAACAAATCTTAAGACGACTGGAGACAGCTTTTGTGGATATGCAGCGCAAAGGAATGGGTTTCCCAAGGTTTAAAAACCAGTATCGGATGAGGTCGTTTGTATTCCCCCAAATGCTTAAAAATTGCATCCAAGGGAATTCGATTAAGCTTCCCCAACTGGGTCAAGTGGAGTTCATTAAGTCTAGGGAGATACCAGACGGATTTGTAATCAAGCAAGCTCGGATAGTTCGCAAGGCTTCAGGGTATTTTGTCGTGATGTCACTGAGGTGTGATGTTAACGTGCCCGACCCTGTAGCATCGGGAAATCCAATAGGGCTCGATCTTGGTTTGGATCAATTCTTGGCAACATCTGATGGTGAAGTAGTTAAACGTCCCAAGTTTTTGAAGACCAAACATCGCAAGCTGAAATTGCTGCAACGTCGGTTAAAGAACAAGAAAAAAGGGTCTAACAACCGCCACAAGCTAAACAGAAAGATAGCTAGACATCATCAGCATATTGCCGACACCCGCAAAGATTGGCATTTTAAGCAAGCTAATCATATTTGTGACCAGGCCGGAATGGTATTCGTCGAAGATATCGATTTCAGGGTTTGGGCTAAAGGGATGTTTTGCAAGCATACGCTAGATGCTGGGTTTGCCCAATTCGTGTCAATACTGCAATGGGTTTGCTGGAAACGAGGCGTATATTTTGGCAAGGTGAATAAAGATTACACCTCGCAGGTATGCCCTCAATGCGATACGCACACAGGTAAAAAGGAGCTTAAAGAAAGACTCCACCAATGCCCTGAGTGTGGTTACACGACGCATAGAGACGTAGCAGCAGCTCAAGTTATCCGCAATCGCGGATTGTCTGAGGAGGGACGCTTCTTGGACATTAAAGAAAATGCTTGTGGAGACGGTCTGACGGGGACTGGCAACGGTCTAGTTAAGAGTCGCGGAAGCAAGAAGAAGAAAGCTTGAGGGTGTGGCCCCGGCCCACCCTCAAGCAGCCTTTAAGAATCCCCGCGCTGGTCTGCCGGGGAGTACGTCAAATCCACGGGGGCGATTCGGATGACTTGATCGCGCGGTCAGGTCGGTAAAAGCCCGAAGCCATGCCATTTTAGATTTTAGATTTTAGATTTTAGATTTTGCAATTGCCACCTACTACTTACCTGACTCAAAGACGGATAAACAGCTAGAAGACAAAAGTCGCCGACAGCAAAAAATTTTAGACATCACGGATCTGTCCCAGATTCATCTGTGGAGTCAATGCTTTAATCTTTAATCTTTAATCTTTAATCGACTCACTACAATCGGGGTTGAAAGCTTGACTGCAGTTGCATTCTTTTTTATACCTTGGTGTCGGCAGGGGTTTTTCCTTCTCTATCGAGGTTAAGTGGTGGAAGTTGTTCTCATAATTTTGGCTGTCACCGCAGGAGTGGGGGCAGCAATCGAAGTGCTGCTGCGGGTGCTGCTGGGTTTTGGTAATCCCTTGATTTACATTGCCGATGCCGAGTGTGGCTATTTGTTGGCGCCCAACCAGAAGGTGCGTCGCTTGGGCAACCGGATTGAGATTAACGAGTATTCGATGCGTAGCGGAGCGATCGCCCCGGTACCCCCTCCAGAAACTCTGCGCGTCTTGCTGTTGGGAGATTCTGTCGCCAACGGCGGTTGGTGGACACATCAGACAGATACGATCTCGGAAATTATGGCTCGGAATTTGAGACTGCTAGTACAGAATCTGGCGCTCCCTGCACAATTAGGTTCACAAGTCAACTATTCAAATTTTGAAGTTCTCAACGCCTCAGCCAATTCTTGGGGGCCGAGGAATCAACTTGCTTACGCCAAGCGGTTCGGTGTTTTTGGGGCAAAGGCTGTGGTTTTGCTGCTCAATACGGACGATTTGTTTGCATCGGCTCCTTGTGATCTGGTTGTGGGGCGCGATCGATCTTACCCGGATCACAAACCCCGATCGGCTACGCTAGAGTTATTGAGCCGCTACCTGCTACCTGCTGTGCCGACTCGCCAATTGGCAGCACCCGGAGCCACAAGTGGCGATGTAGTAGGCTGCAACTTAGAAGCTATTCGCCAAATCCAGAAAATAGCTGTATCCGCCAACATCGAGTTTTTGCTAGCCGTCACGCCCAAGCGGGGCGAACTCGGCGGCCCGGGCCCTCGCGACTGGGAAGTCAAAGCTAGAGCGCGTCTCGCCGAACTCGTAGAAACAGAGAAAATTACTTACATAGATTTTCTTCCCATTTTCAATTGTGCGGCCGAATTTCCAACTTTGTATCGAGACAGCATTCACCTGAGTCCTCAAGGAAATCAGCTAGTTAGCAAAACCATCCTTCGTCAAATAGTCGCTCTTTTTTGGCATAAATCGTGACTTCAGCTAAAGAGGGATACTTGCCCACGACTTCTGTTGTCGAGAGCAAAAAAGTTTAAACCTTAGTTCAAGCCCCCAGATTCATCTGCAGAGTCAATCGATTTTAGATTTTAGATTTTAGATTTTAGATTAAAGCCTTGACCGCACGGATAAATACGTTCGGCAAGTTTCATCGGATACAGGTTTTTTATTTCTGGACGGATGAATCCGGGGGCTTGTATCCTGGATGCTTGATTGTCAATCTAAAGTCTAAAATCGTTCGACTGAGCGCAACTCGACGCGCGCGCTCGCCGAACTTCTCATCCCGAATTGTCCAATCTCAAATCGACTGAGATCGAATCCGGTTGCATGGGAACAGTTACCGTCTTCAACGAACAACAAACCCAAACTGTAAAAGCACCCGGAAACGACAAGATTTGTCTCGATTTAGCTAACTTGCAAAGTAGACTCTAGCTCTTTCGGATACCAAGCTTGACCGTCGAGAGCCATTTGCTCGATCAAACTCGCAAGCCGCAGAGCTTTGAGAGCTTGTTCTCCTCCCACAGAAGGCTGATTTCCACCCCGCACGCAATTAATAAAATGCTCCAATTCTGCGTGGAGCGGTTCAATATTGCTGGTGTAAACTTTCTCGATCAACCCATCTTGACGGTAAAGCACCTGACCGTAATCCGTCACGTAATTGGCGGTTGTTTGCCGGTGTATCAAAATTTCGTTGTTGAGAAAATCTGCCTCTGTCAGAGAATTTTTGCAGTGAGCCACGATTGAACGGAGTTTGCGGTGTGTCACCTTACTGGCAGTAAGGGTGGCGACAATGCCGTTAGCAAAGTTCAACGTCGCTGTCACGTAGTCTAAATAACCTGAATCTGATGCCCTGCTGCCGCTAGCCGTCAGCTTCACCACTTGGGAATCTGCCAATTCCAAAAGCAAGTCGATGTCGTGGATCATTAAATCCAAAACTACCGATACGTCGTTAGCCCGCTGGGAATAGGGACTCATCCGGTGAGCTTCCAATGCCAGTAACTCTTCAGTTTTCAGCACTTTGCCGAGTTCCTGAAAAGCTGGATTGAAGCGCTCGATGTGACCCACTTGTAAAATCCGGTGGGCCTCAGCAGCCGCGTTGACCAAAGATTCGGCTTCGGCAATGCTGGCCGCGATCGGCTTTTCAATTAAAACGTGAACACCCGCTTGGAGACAAGACATCCCCACAGGGTGATGCAGGCGAGTTGGAACGGCGACGCAAACTGCATCTACGTGGGCGAGCAAATCTCGGTAGTCTTCAAAGAAGCGAACCCGGTATTTGCTTGCTACATCTATTCCCCGCTCTACATTTATATCTGCAACACCGACGAGTTCGATATCTTTTAGCAAGCTCAGAACTCGCGTGTGGTGCTGGCCCATATTGCCAACCCCAATCACCCCAATGCGGAGGGGTTCAGGTTGACTTCGCTGGGCGAAAACGTTTGCGTATCCCAATGACATCCTATCTAGCACTCCTGGATTCTCCTCCACCACCACAGGAATCAAGCCCCTTGGCTTCCCTCAGCTACTCACAGCCATCCAGATAGTACCACAGTCAAACTATTTGTGAAGAATTTCTAAGTTCAGTTGCGATTATCCCATCGGGCAATTAAGCAGAAGCTACTTATACACAAGGGCAGAATACTGGCGTAAAGTTTCTGGAAACTGCGTATTGACAAAATTTATTAAGTATGTATAAGCACCGGGACGATCGTCCGCAGCATCGCAACAACACAAACCTGTCGGAATATTTGGCGATTACGATCAAACATTTTTCTGGTTTCTGTTCAAAAGTAATAGTTAAAGCCATAAATTATACAAATACAACAGAGGACGCATCCGTATTACTTCGGTTATTTACATTCGGCAATCTTTGACTTCAAAAAAATTTACTTTAAGAATGCGGATAATTACGGGCGATTGCTCACTCAAATAAACTAGACTGACGTAAAGCTTAATATAAAAAACAATGTGTCAAAAACTAAGACCCTGATTAGGAAGTGCGCTCGCTAGCACAATTTTAAGTTATGCAGCGGTGTCATTAGCAGGAGTTGACCAAGCACAAGCCGCCGTACTCACCTACAATTTCCAAGTGGAAAATAGTTCACGTAGCGGGTTTTTTAAGTTGAATAACTCCTCGCTTACAGGAATAGGATTTGAATCAATTGCCGTTTCCGACGGAAGATTGGAAGGAGGCGAAAAATATTACAATTTGGCAGGGGCTACAGCTTCTTTTGAGCAAGGAGATTTTCGCGGACTGTTTGCAAGCGGCGGCTACAATGTGATTAGAGAATATATCAGTCCTCCAGACGAGCCAGGAGGGGCTTTTTACTGGGTGCATGAGATCTACGAATCTTGGTCTATAGGATTTACCTATTACTCCTCGACTAATGAGACTGTGCACAGAAAGATCAACTATCAATCCTATATAGAGGATGGATCGATCATCACCGATAGCTATGAGATATACAGTAGATATATCACCTCCGATGCCCATGTTTCTTACACCCTAGTCGATACCGAACCCGAACCAGTTCCCGAACCTCTCGCCGTTGGGGGCACAGCTTTAGCATTGGCAGGTTTAACCTGGTTAAAACACAAGAAAAAAATGGCAGTTTGAAGTGCGATCGCACCTCAACAATTAACCAGTCAGAAGTCACTTTTCAAAGAATATTCGAGTTGCAAAATTTTGCTCTCGATTGGGAGACAGAGCCCTAGCTTTCAAAATCGCGGCTACCAAAAACGCATAGGACAAAACTCCCACCAACGCCAGCAAAAGTACGCTGGCGGCTCCCGACGCATTCCACAAAGCGTGAAGTGTGGAAGCGCTGAAATAACCTACGCCCAAAATTTGCCAGCGCTTCCTAGGTTTGAGGGCGCTCAAACCGATAAAATATCCCAAATAGCCGCTGTAAGCCATGTGTCCGGCAGCGGAACCCAAAATGCGGGGAATTAGCAACTGCAATCCTACTAATTGTCCGGCGTCGGGCCCTGCTTGCAGGGTGACATTTTGGATGACATTGGGAACGTACTGTCCCAGAGTTTCTAACAGTGTAAACCCGACTGCTGAGGCACTTCCTAACAGAATTCCGTCTAAAGGTTCCCACACGCCGATTCGATCGCGCCACGGATTTTTCAGCCAATTTCCCAGCAACATCGCTCCCAAAACGGGCAGGGCTTTCAGCAATTCTTCCATTAGACCCGCCCCGAAAAACATTCTGGTCAAAAAAGGCAAAAAACTGATTGTTTCGCCTTCCATTGGCAGGCGGCCGGGCAAAATTTCTCTAAATACTAATATAAATCCAATTAATAAGGGGCTGATCACAATCAGGACTGTAGCTAAAGCCGAACCAAGCAATACCCACCAAGGCTTATGTTTGCCACACAGTTGATAGATAAAGTAGTAAGCCGCACCGGCGAGGTAAGCTGACAGCAGCAAGTTGAATGCTGCGGAATTTCCAACGGCGACAAACATCGACACGACAACAATAACTGTGGCGATACCTGGATATAAGTAAGCTTTTTGGCTTAATTGTTTGCCAGTGGAGGCGATCGGGAATAATTGAGTTAAAGTGAGAGCGTCTTTTTCGCTACCAGCAAAATTGCCCGTTTGTGGTGCTCTTAATCCGGGTTGATTTTGGTAAGGGGTTAGGGGAGATTCAAATATAAATTCAGGGCCCTCAAGGCCGAGACTGATGCGATCGCCTGTTTCTAAAGTTTGGCGGCCTGAGAGCTTTTTTCCGTTGATATAAGTTCCGTTAGCGCTGTTGAGGTCGCAAATTTCCCATCTCGTCAAAGTACCCTGAGTTAGGGGACGGATCAGGGCGTGGCGACGGGAAACCATGCCGTGGGCGATCGACTCTAAAGCTATTTGACAATTGCGATCGCGTCCGATGACCAATTCCCCATCTTCAGAAAGTTGGTATTTGGATGCTGGGGTTCCCACAGCGTCTTTGGCTGGCACTTGTCGCAGAAATCCGATTTCATTAGTCATGAGTTATGAGTCATTAGTCATCAGTCATTAGTCATTGGTCATGAGCTCGCGATCTGTTAGCTGATGTTATTTTTGAGCAGTCTTTATTCCACAGTTATTTGTTGTTAGCTGCTGACTAATTACTAATTACTAATTACTCCTAACTGCTGACTAATGACTAATGACTAATAACTCTGCTTATAGATTTGCCCTGGCATCCTGAACGGCTGCATAGAAAAATATGCCAGTTAGCGGTACGCTCAGGGCGAGGATGATGCCCGTGACTAAATTGCCAAGTTGAGCTTCTCCCGATGACAGCTCAAAGATGGAGCCGACTGCCGCGATCGCAGTGATGCACGAAAGAGCTAAGAGTAAACCACTTTTCGGAGTTCCTGCCATCATACTGATTTTACTGCCTTTGGCGAAAATTTCTGCTTGACTAATGCTTCATTCAGTGCCAGCTTGTTTTCTACTCTGTCTACAAACAGCACTCCGTTGAGGTGATCCATTTCGTGCTGAATTGCCCTCGACAGTAAGTCTGTTGCTATCAGGGTTTGTGGGCGGCCGTATTCGTCGCGGTAGGAGACTTCAATGACTTCTGGGCGTTTGACTTCTAAATAAACTCCCGGAATGCTCAAACACCCTTCTTGCAAGATGCAGATATCGCTGCTGCTACTTTTGATGGTGGGATTGATCAAAACCATTGGGGGTGTGGCGGGGTTTTCCGGGTCGCAGTCGAGCACGATTACTTGTTTGTTGACTCCGACTTGGGGGGCGGCCAAACCGATGCCATCGGCACTGTACATTGTTTGCAGCATTTCTCGGACTAGCTGCCGAATTTCTGCATCGACGCTTTTGACGCGCTTGGCTGGCTGCCGCAGGACGCGATCGCCTAATGTGTGTATTGTTAGGGGCGGTTTTTCTAACTTTTTCTTTTCAATCAAGACCTGAGCCGTCATAGAACCTCGCGGGATGTTTGGAAACCCCCAACGAAAGCTGTTGGGGGAGGAAATTGGAACCAATACTATTATTTCCAATATTAATCTAATTGTGAACTACCCAGCGCGGATGCTATCGCATACAGCGTGGGCTTCTGTCTTCGTAGGGGAGTGCCTCAGATTGGACTTACGCCCCACCTGTGGACTTACCTTCCCTCCAACAGCAGAGACGGCCGTTCCATCCGTCTTTAGCATTCTGATACCTTCATTCCTGATATTTGTTGCAGCATTGCCATCTCTGTCGTGATGAGTGCCACAGTGAGAGCAAGTCCACTCGCGCACATCTAGAGACATTTCCGAGACTTGATGCAAACAAACTGAACAGGTTTTGGAGCTAGGGAACCATCGATCAATTTCTACTAACTTACCGCCTTTGCGGTCTAATTTGTAGCTCAGGAAATTGAAAAACATTCCCCAGCCAGCATCAGATATAGCTTTAGCTAAGCAATGATTACGAACCATGCCTTTAACATGAAGATTTTCTACTATGACAACTTGGTTTTTGTTGACCAGCTTTGCGCTGAGTTTATGCAGAAAATACAGCCGACTATTGGCTACCCGTTCGTGTACCTTAGCAACTGATTTTTTAGCTTTTTTGCGAGAATTACTACCATCCTTTTTACGCGCTAACTTTTGCTGCTTACGCTTGAGATTTTGTTGATATTTTACAAAATGTTGAGGATTCTCAAACTTAGAAATCTTAGTGCCGTCGGCAACGATCGCAAAGTGTTTTAATCCTAAGTCAATCCCAACGATTTTCCCAGAGGTAGAAATTTCTGGATTTTCACCTTCAATCTCAAATAAAATTGCAGCAAAGTATTTACCCGAAGGGTTTTGGCTAACTGTGACAGTTTTGATTTTTCCGTCAATCGGTCTATGTAATTTTGCTTTGACTACTCCAAGTTTAGGGAACTTGAGTTCAGAGTCAGAAACGACTTGAACATTTTGGGGGTATTGAATCGACTGCTTATGCTTTTTTGACTTGAACTTAGGAAACTGAGCTCTTTTGTCAAAAAAGTTTTTATAGGCAGTCGTGAGATTAAGCGTAGCCGCCTGTAGCACTTGACTGTAGCAGTCACTTAACCATTCATATTCCTTTTTTAGTGCTGGCAGTAAAGCATTTAATGCAGATTGTCCAAGCCCTTTGCCAGTCTCTTGATAGACTTCAATGGACTTATTAAGCGCGTAATTCCACCACCAACGAGCGCAACCAAAACTCTGTGCCAGATGCTGGGACTGCCTATCGGTAGGGTATAAACGAACTTTGACAACTTTGCGTAGCATTTACTTACTGCTAATTGCTATTAATAATAAATATTATATCAAAGGTTTTGCCGATCTGCAAAGATCGGCACTCAACGGACTACGATTAGAGTGCGGGACTTCCCGCTTGTTAGTTAAGTAGCCATGACTGGAAACCCACCAAACCAACAGCCGATTATTTCTCTGGGGCTTTCGCCTGTTTTAGTGGCGGTAGAGCTTTTAGGTGCGATCGCGATTTTGCTGGCTGTTTTGCTCATCGTCAAGTTTTGGGCCGTTTTGCCCGATCAAATTCCGATTCATTTCGGCTTGGGGGGGCTGGCTGATGCTTGGGGCGACAAGGTGACGATTTGGATATTGCCGGCGGTTGCTGCCATTATTTTTGCGGTTTTAACTGCGATATCGCGCTATCCGCATACTTGTAATTATCCGGTACGGATTACTTCTGACAACGCTCGCCGGCAATATCTGTTGGGGCGAGGCCTTTTGGTTTGGCTGAAGGCGGAGATTTGCTGGCTGTTGGCGTTTGTGGTGCGGCAGCAAATTCTTGTCGCTTTGGGCAATGCTCCAAGGTTGAGTATGGAGTTACTTTTAGGGTTAGTTGTTTTGATGTTTGGGACGGTTGGCGTGTATTTGCTCAAGGCTTATTTGGCTCGCTAGATGTAGCGCCAAAAACTTACATCTACCCAAAGACCCAGTTTCTTTGTATTAATAAAAATTAAGACCAGATGATATTATGTCCTCACTACCAAAGAAAAAAAATTAGTTTGTAGTCAGGACTAAACTCGTCATATAACTTTGAGGACTTTAGTCCTCATTATAAACATTTTTGAGGGCGGCTAATTGACAATCAAGCATCCAGGATATAAGCCGCCGGATTCATTACGAAAGCAGACTCAGGACCCAGAAATAAAAAACCTGTATCCGATGAAACTTGCCGAACGTATTTATCTCGCGCAAGTCAATGCTTCAATGCTTCAATTCTAAAATCTAAAATCTAAAATCTAAAATCTAAAATCGATTGACTGGACATAATAGGAATCACAGGCCAGAGGTTTGTGCTACGGTAAACGCCGATCGACTAACCCATCAAATATGTTTGCTGATTGTTCATCGGCAATACTCGCAGCCGTTGATTTTTCAAATCTGGTTCTAATCCTAGTTCTTCCATTGGAATCACGCCCAACAAAACAGCAGAAACGCCTTCGGGCAATTCTAAACAATCAAATCTGCCTTCTCTCCCCTCTACAATAATTTGAGCGTCGGCAAAAATTCTACCCTTTTTTATGCCCGCTGATGTTTCTACATCTCTTTCTCCTACTTGTATTAAGCCTAACTGCCTAATAATGCGAGCTGGCAAGGAAAGCAGAGTTGCTCCCGTATCGACAACAACGTTATCGAGGATAACAGAGCGCACTTCCTCAGCAGAAATAAATCCCCGTTCCGCCATAACTCGATCGATGCGATTCGTGACGCTGATTGTAGTGATTACTTGACCCATTTGTTTTTCTTGCAGATTGGGGAGTACGAGTGTCATAATTATGTTACCTCTTTGAGTGCATTTTATGGTACATTTTTGGGCTGTTTCGTCCGCTCGAATATTAAACCATCAGATATGTTTGTTCTTCATTCATCGGCAATACTCGCAGCCGTTGATTTTTTAAATCGGGTTCTAAGCCTAGCCTTTCCATCGGAATCACGCCCAGCAAAATCGCATCAACTCCTGCGGGCATTTCAAGGCTGTCAAACACTGCTTGTCGCCCTTCAACTTCCAGCATAATATCTTGAAAAATCCGCCCTTTTCTGATTCCCGCAGCAGTTTCTACATTGGTTTCTCCAAGCTGGCTTAAACCCAACTGGCTGATAATGAAAGCTGGTAAGGCAAGCAGAGTGGCTCCGGTATCTACTAAAACTTTATCGAGAGTTAATGAACGAATTTCACCCGCAGGAATGAACCCCCGCTCAGCTAGGACTTGATCGATGCGATTCGTTACGGTGATTGTTGTAAGAACTTGACCCATTTGTTTGCCTTGCAGATTGGGCAGCACTAGTGTCATATTATGTTACCTTTTTGACTGCAATTGGTGGAGATTTATATTGTAATATTATCTAGAATCCTGCTTGGTTAGTTAAAATCGTTTTAGTGACCGGCTAAAATTAGAATTTGCCTCAACGCATGACACCAGAAAACAACTCTTCTCAACCCAATCGCCCTGAGTCTAACGTGACTGTAGAAAGTCAGAACGGTGCGAACCCTACTGTGGCACCAGAATCAGGGACAATCGTCGCTACTGCGGAACCGGAAAAACCGGTGCCGCCGCCTCCAACTCGCAAGGTTTTTTTGCCACAGCAGCCGGAACAAACGACTACTGAGAAGTCGGGATCGGTGCTGACGCTGGGGTTGATCGCAGCGATGATTTTTGGGCTCGCCAATGACAACATTTGGCTGGGCTTAATGGGCGCTGTCGGTGCGATCGGCGTATCGCTGCGGTTGATGTGGCCGAGTTGGGGCAAAATCTGGGCGCAGGTAATTCCGCCGACTTGGCGCACTCTGATCGTCGCCTGCTTCGGGCTTTTAGCTGGGATTGTTGGCTTGCTGATGCTCAGCGGTAGTAATACTGAACCGGGAAGCCGCAACATCCAAATCAACTGGGACGCCATCGGCGCTCTCGGCGAGCTGATCGGCGCTTTGGGCCAAATTTTGATCGCGATTTTGGGCGTTTACGTGGCTTGGCGGCAGTACGTGATCTCGAAAGATTTGACGATTCAGCAAAATCGAATTACGCAGCAGCAAACGATCGATGCTTATTTTCAAGGGGTTTCCGACTTAGCCCTTGACGAACAAGGGTTTTTGGAAGACTGGCCGCAGGAAAGGGCGATCGCAGAAGGCCGCACCGCTGCGATTATGAGCAGTGTAGATGCTGAAGGTAAAGCTAAAATTCTGCGGTTTTTGTCGCAGTCGAGATTGGTTACTCCTCTGAAGCGCGATCGGCTTTTAGGCCGCCCCATCCTTGACGGCGACGGCGGCTACGCTGAAGATAGAGATCACGGTATCCGCGTTATCGATCTCAATGTCATGTTAGCGGGTGCTGACCTGGCTGGCACCGATTTGCGGTGGACGGATTTGAGCGAAGCCAACCTCGTCCGCGCCAATCTCAGCAAGTGCGATTTAGTGAAAGCCAACCTCTCGCGCGCTGTCTTGTACGACGCCAATCTCGCTCGCGCCGACATGAGAGCGGCCGCATTATTCTACGGCTCGGCACAAACTGCATCCCCCCGCAGCCGTACCGAATTTCCCAACTATCAAACGGGTGAACATACCGGCGCTGTGGTTGAACGCGCTGATTTCACCGCTGTCAAGCGGCTGTCGGACGAGCAGCGCTATTACTGCTGCGCTTGGTGTGGCTCGAAGTCGAGAGAGACTATTCCCGGTGGCTGCGAAGGGATTCCCAATAAACTCGGACGTTAAAATTAGCAGTACGCCTGTACTTACGTATATATTTGGCGATCGCTCGGGAGCGGACTATACTTTAATTTTAAATCTACAGTCTTGCGCTGTTTTAGGCATGACAAATACTGATTTAGGGTTAGAAGTAATTCCGCACCGTCCGCGTTCCAAAAGCAGGGACGGGTTAATTTTTGTAATTGCTATGTGGTTTCTGAGCCGATCGGTAATTGCGATCGGGATGCAGATAATTGCTCCTTTAGCCTCCCTCCCGCCAGAGAATTGGGCCCCTCTAAGTTTTGTCAGTGGCTTCCTTCCCAAAAGTGGCTGGGAACTGTTTTCGCACTGGGACGGTAAATGGTACGTCCAAATCGCTAATTTAGGCTACACCTATGCAGATGACGGGCCGCACCATTCTGTGGCTTTTTATCCCCTGTTTCCTTTGCTGATGCGTGGGTTGACGACTCTGGGAATGCAAGTGGAAGTAGCAGGGGTACTCATCAATAGTTTGGCCTTTCTGGGTGCCTTAGCCGTGGTCTACTTTTGGGTGGAGGAGCGATACGATGCTGGTGCAGCAAAGTGGGCAACTGCTGTGCTAGCTTGGTGTCCGTTCTCACTATTTTGCACTGTCATATACACAGAAGGATTGTTTTTGTTCCTGACAGCATCGGCTTTACGAGCTTTTGAAAGGGGCGAGTATATTTGGGCGGCTTTTTGGGGAGCTTTGACGACTGCTACTAGAGGCCCAGGATTAGCCCTGATACCTACTTTTTTGCTGACAGCTTGGAGGGAAAAAAGACCTCCCCTCGCTTATGCTGCTGGTTTTGCTAGCGCGATCGGGTTTTTTTCATTTATTTTATATTGTGCTATTAATTTGGGAGATCCTTTAGCATTTATTCACATCCAAAAACACTGGCCTCAGCCTACTTGGTGGGAGATATTTAAGGACTTGTTCAGTTTCAGCTTGTACGCTGCTACTAAAGTTGGGATGGTTTTTGGCGGTGGCTTTTTGTTGTGGTATTTACGAAAAAGGTTGAGCATTACAATCATTTGCTTCGGTTTTTGCTCTTTGGCCCTGCTGGTTACTTCGGGAGCTTTACACTCGGTAGAGCGCTACGCTTACGGTATTTTGCCACTGTCAATAGGTGTCGGCTTGTTATTGGCGGCTAGGCCTCGTTGGGGTTACGGGTTGATGGGATTGTTTGGTATATATCTGCTGCGCTTTTCCGTGAAATTTGCTAGTTGGCTGTGGGTAGCTTAGGGGCGATCGCTCTTAATATCTTTTGCCCAAACTTAATTTACTCTATTTCCCAAGCTGCCTGAAAAAAGTCTCTTTCGCACAGCATGGCGTAGCGATAGGTTGCTTCTACTTCTGGCACAGCTTCTGCGTAGCGATCGACCAAACTTTCCAGCCGTTTTGCTAAAATCTCAAAATCCGGGCTGCTATAGGTGGAAATCCAGTCGCTAAATGCGTGTTCCGGTATATCAGGTTTAGCTAGCTGCTGTCCCAAAAAAGCATACAACCGCAAGCAAGGAGTCATCGCGGCTGCTGTCAAACCTACACCACTTCCCCAGGCTGTCGCTAATAAAAAATCTGTGTAGCGGCGGGTAGCGATTCCCGGTTTTGCCTCTGGCAAGTTTACACCCCATTTGGCTGCATATCCTTGATGCAAACGAAGTTCTTCTAAAACGCCGCTACCGAGATTGTGGAGAATTTCAAACCCCTCCCAGTCGGGTGCTTTTGCTGCAGCGATACTGTAAGCGCGAGCGAATGCTCCCAGAAAAAATGCGTCTTGTGCAATGTAATATGCAAAACTATTTTGGGGGAGGCTGCCGTCAGCAATGCCTCTGACAAAGGGATGTTGCAGACAAGCTTCGCTTAAGTCTTGATTGGCTTGCCAAAGATAATTGGAATTTGTCATGCAATTTTGAATCGATGGGTTATGATTGTATTTTTTATAGTCTGACTAAACATCTATGATAACAGATATTTTCGTTGGGCGTGCGTCAGTCTTATGGTGTCTTTTATTTTTCGTATTTAAGAAAATAGATAAGTTTTGGTACACTGCTATTTTGTCGGCTGCTGTTGTCTGGCTCAAAGAGCGAAATTACGTGCCGAACCTCTCTCGTGAAGCAGCCAGGGTGTTTTGGGAAAAATAAACTTTTGATTTAACGGTTGAAAAGCCAATTCTTAAACAGAAACTGCAATGAACGATACACCTAAGTATTCCTTGGTAATTCCTATCTATAACGAAGAAGAAAATCTCGCTGAATTGTATCGGCGCATTAGGGCCGTGATGGATCGAATGGACGGCCCAGTAGAATTAATTTTAATCAATGATGGCAGTCGCGATCGCTCTCTCGAACTTTTGCGAGAATTGCACGAAAAAGACTCGCGAATTTGTTACCTCAGCTTTGCCCGCAATTTCGGTCATCAAATAGCTGTAACTGCTGGTTTAAACTTTTCTAGAGGTCAAGTTGTAGTTATCATGGACGGCGATTTACAAGACCCGCCAGAGCTAATTATAGATATGGTAGAACAGTGGCGGCAGGGCTATCAAGTTGTTTACGCTCAACGCACTCAACGCCGTCAAGAAGGTTGGTTTAAGCGGTTGCCCGCTTATATGTATTATCGCATTTTGCGCCATCTTGCTGATGTTGATATACCCATAGATACCGGAGATTTTTGTTTGATGGATAGGTGCGTCGTGGATGTCCTCAACGCCATGCCAGAACGCAATCGTTACATTCGGGGACTGCGGGCTTGGATTGGTTTTAAACAAACGGCGGTTAAGTTTGAACGCGATCCGCGTTTTGCAGGCGAGGTTAAGTATACCTTCAGAAAATCTTTAAGTTTGGCGATGAATGGTTTAGTCTCTTTTTCAAAAGTTCCCCTCAGACTTTCGATTTATATGGGGTTATTTGCTGCATTTATATCTGTGTTAATGGCTTTTTTGATTTTGTATTGGCGGCTTTTCTATCCAAGTTCTGCCTTAACTGGTTTGACAATTGTGATGATGGCGGTTTTCTTTTTGGGTGCGGTGCAGTTGGTGAGTATTGGAATTTTGGGCCAGTATATAGGGCGGATTTACGAGGAGGTGAAGGGCCGGCCACTTTATACGCTGGCAGAAGTGGCTGGTTTCGATCCATTTCGTCAAAAAAATGGTAAATAAGCAGGATTTTTTTACTATCTTGACGGCTTAAAGATAGCGGTTGTATGGTACGTCTGCTTAATCACCTGAACCCTGAACCACATTCAAAATGCGGGTTGCTGATTCATTATTTTCTACTTAATTTCAGCCGATATAAACTCCTGATGCCATTGTTGAGCGACTCTATCCCATCCAAATGAATCTTTAAGAGCTAATGCTTCCTGTCTTAAAGAGTCTTGTTTCTCAGGATTTTTTAGCAAGTCAATCACTGCTGCAACCAAAGCATTATTAGTTTCCTCATCGCCCGCAGGCCCCTTAATTCTGATACCTGATTTTACAGTGTCATCTAAACCTGCATAAGTTGTCACCACAGGAACACAACCAGCAGCTTGCGCTTTCCAAGCACTAATACAGAAAATCTCCGCCGCAGTATGACAAGGATAAACCCAGATGCCTGATTTGAATAATTCTTCCACTAACTCATTGTGTCCAATCCTGCCATGTTCATAGACATTTTCTTGCTCGAAAAGTTGTAAAAGTTTTTGCTTTTTATCTGGTAAGTATGGAAATTTATCAATATAAGGTGAATTAATTAAAGCATCAATTCCTTGCCAACCATAAAAAATATGTAATTCAACATCAGGCACTTCTTTGAGAACTTGATCCCATTGAGTCAGTAAATTTTCAATACCTCTTGCATAATCACTAATCGAAATTAGCCTTTTGGGATTTCTAGCAATTCCTGTTAAATTGAAATCTTCGAGATTAATCCCATTGGTTGTTAAAAAAATCTTGTCTTCAGGAATCCAGTCTGGGAGCAGAGATTTATGAAAATTTGACAACATAAAAATTTTGTCAAAACTTGCCAGAAATTCTAAACGCTGAGACTCTTCTACAGGAGGAAATAATTTCGGGTTATCGTGCATCCAGACAGCAGTTTTTCGAGCTTTCACTTTCATACGCATAGGTTGTGTCCAAACACGATGAAAGATTAAGACATTAAAGTTATCTTCGGTATTGAATTTCTCAACTGACTGATAAACTACTCCCTTATATTCCCCTTCCATATCACCGCAGCGATTAAAAACAGTAACCTGGTAGCCTAATTTAACTAATTCTTGACTTAAGTAAATAATCGCTTCTTCACTTCCGCCAATACCTTTATTCACAGATAGAGGAGACCAATCTTCTAGATGAAATGGAAAATTGGAATAAATTACAATTGAGTTATTGTCCCAGTTCATATTATTTGACTATTCCAAATTTTGACATAGATATTGTATAGTAAAATTAGATATTTGTCAAATAAATTTCCGAAATCAAGAGGATTTAATTTTGTGTCACTGACTCACACAACATTGTTAACGTCGTTTTTTGATTGATACACACTTTTTCTATGACTGTCATCACATCATCAGCAAATAACTGTGCTGTTCGATCGCTGATGACAGGTTCTACATAAATAAAGTTGCAAAATAACTGCTCATTTAGCGTGAGAACACCTAACCAAAAACAATCACCACCAATATGTTGAGGAGTGGCAAAGTATAATTCCTTGATTTTTAGCTTTTCGGCTTTATATCGAAATTTAAATTTGCCTCGATTGGAAATTGCAAAAAGATTATTCCTTCCCATAGTATCTTCTTTACTCACTATAGAGTTAATAACGAGTTCCTTGATTGTATCTATGTCAAGATTACGTAATTTACTTTGTAGTAGTCTAGTTATATGGACACCGCTAATTAAAGAATCATGTATTTGGGATTTACATTCTCTAGCTAAATCCCAAAAAGATGTATTTGGCTCAACTAACTGATTAAACCCCAGCACAGATATAAAACAACCTAGATTTTGGCCTGTGATTTCAGGCTCACAATATTTTCTCAAATTTACAGGTAAACCATAGGAGAAATTTACCTGTGTATCTATTGATAGTAATTTGCCAGCAGCAAATAGCATAGCCGCACACATAGCACCATGCACAGTTGTTTTTTCTTGTTTGCATTTATCAATGAGTATCTTAGTTTTTTCTTGACTAAGCATTCGCGGTAGCATCCGAGTCAAACGTTCATTTGCGGATGCTTGATGTTCAATAATTAATTGTGGTGGTAGAGTTTGTTGTTCATTTGCGAGTTGAGGATTTTCTCTTGGGTGTTGAGTGGGAATCTTATAAGTAAGTACATTTTCTATGGGAGAAAGAAATTCTAGTGATTCTACTTGAGATATATTCTCTCCTTCTTTAATTGCCTGATAATAAAATAACAAATCATCAATAAAGCGCATACATGATATGCCATCTACAATTCCATGATGAAAGGTAATAATCATTTCACAGGTATTTTGATGTTGATGAGAATACAAAAGAGTTAAACGACACAGAGGATTTTTCCCTGGTGTGAATTTTGTATGTAGTTCTTTTTCAGCAATTTTAATTGCTTCATTTTCATCTTGTTTGTAGATAACTTGTACGGGAATTTCTGTTATACCTGTCGATTGAAAATATAATCCATCCTCAGACTCAACAATGTAAACTTGGAGCATGGGATGACGCTGTTGGACTAATTTAAGAGCTTGTTGAACAACATCCGATGTTAAAATCCCTTCCAGAGAGACAACATTTACAATTAGCCCACCTCCCACATCATGGCCTAGGGCCATCGACATTTCTACCAACCCAAGTTTTCTGCTGAAAGATTTCATTTGAATTTTATCTAATTTCAAAGTTTATCTACATTTATGCAATTGCTCAATTATCCCTAATTGAGTTGTATGTAAGTTAGTTTCTTCATCAACCGCAGGTTCATTAATTCTGATACCTGATTTCACAGTTTCATTTGTGTAACTCACTCAATACTTCGGACAGTTTTTGGTTGTCACCGGCATAATTAGGGTTTGAGCCAAGTCAAAACTCAGGAAAAATCAACGATTCCAGCCATTTTACCCCAAAGTGTCAGAACTATTGTAACTGACTCATCTGGGAGTGTCACAAAGAGGCCTAGGAACTAGACTAAATAAGGGTGGCAGGTTGTATACCCTGTTGAGAAAAGCAAAGTTTATTTGGAGTTAGGTTCATTAACTCTTGCACATCTACTGAATATTGAGCCAGATCATTGACCCAGGGGTCTCCATCTCAACCAACGCCTTCATGTACTCCGTATGCGATAATTTTTTGTCTGTTATTGAGAGGGCGGCATACATATTTTGATATCGGCATTTTATGAATTTTATCGCATTTAAATACAGCACAACTTTAGGCGAGGGTTATTAACAACATGATTTTAATGATTTGGCTTCTCCTTAAGCTAGTTCCTTCGCGCATTGTAACATCGAGCTTTACCATTTCGGAACCTTTCTTCAATTGCCATGCGCTGGCTGTAACCATCGCTCTCTAGTGACAACGAGCCTAAATCTGTGAGAATAAACTTGCGCGTCTTTAAGTTTATATCCCTGATAGTTGCGTTTCTATTTACAGGCAAGATCAAACCCTGCTAAGGGTCGGCTTTTCCTGAATCTTACTCCTTGAAAGTATAAACCAGTTGCTGGTTATACTCCTAGCTGACGAGGTGAAAACCGAGTTGAAAGACTTATCATCGCAAGCTGTTTTAAGCGTATTCCGTTGTGATGGTAGTGCGATTGTCTCTAGTTTTTTTTGGGAGTTTACCGAGCGATTGAGTGCTTCAGATGATAACTTTGCCTCCATTGAAGCCGCCGTAGAAGAAGGATGCACCGTTTATGGCAACCTGCTGAAAACCATTGGGCTTATCCTACCCGTCAACGGTGGAGAGGCGATGACCATAGTGGTGGGAATCTTGGCTGGTACCACCTTGCCAATTTTGCCCGTGCAGATTCTCTGGGTGAATATGGTGAGTTCCGTCGCGCTTAGTGCCACTCTAGCTTTTGAGCCCTTATAGGCTGACACTATGCGCGGTTTGCTCCTCTTGCATAATGTGATAGCGATCGTCAGTCTAATTGGCGCGGCTGGAATTTATGCGTTTGAGCGCAAATTTCCTAATGGTAGTGCTGGCATTAATGACTATGGCACTGTGCTGTGGTGGAAGCGAATGTTGATGAGTACGATCGGCTCTGATTACTTTCCGAAGACAGCCCAAGGGCGGGTGCTTTGTTTTTTGCTGGCGTTGTGTGCGATCGCCCTATGCGGTTATTTGACAGCAACGCTGCCTACATTTTTTGTGAGTCAGAATGCTGAGAGCGATCGATCAGAAATAGCAGCTACACAATCAATTCAAGCAGTGTCAACCGAAATTACTGCACTGCCAAGGTTCAATCCTGCTTGACGAAAAGGTTTAGACCTGTGAATTGCTAACCTTGGATTTGAGCATGAGGTCGATCGCTCTTGATGCGATACTAGAGAAACGATGATGTCTGTCCAATTATAGATCACCTTTTACTCTAAACTCTTCCAAGCGAGAGATGATTTTTGATTTTGGGAAATTTACTATAATAATACCCTCTAGCCACTCACATAAAACTACTTAAAACAAGGGAAAAAACAAGCCGAATAAATTCATGACAGGGAATAAAAAAAAAATTGATCCAGGATAAATCCTATATTGCACTGTTCAATAGTGCGGACTATTTTTCTAGGACCCAATGGCTAATTTTCTATGACTTTGAACCCCGGTGGATAATTAAATCAATGTCATCTCCACTCCTGACTTGCATTTAATTCGACTTTTTTATGTTCCTTGCCCTCTAAAGCTTGTAGTATCATCCCCCAAAAAACCAACTGTATTGAATGTCAACCTGGTTATATTTATTACATTGACACGAGAAACTCATGGAAAACACATTGTTCGATCGCACATTCCGCGACAGCGAAGGCCAAATTGTTATAGCTCAGATGCCAAATCTACCACTGAGTGTCGGGATTATAGCTAGTTTATTAACGCTCATTGTTACAACAGGAAAAGTTAATCTAGGATTGGAGCTAGTCGCCTTTGGCTCTTTGTTTACTTGGGCTTGGGAAGAATTATTTCAAGGCGTTAATTACTTTCGTAGAGCATTAGGTCTGATTGTGCTTGTTGGTCTAATTGCGGGGAAACTTCAATAATTAGGTAAGCATAAATCAAATCAAGAAGGTATATAAGCTGTCACGCATTTAAATTGCATATTCTGGGCGGGCGGGACGCCCACCCCACCCCAAGGGGATTGTTTTGTGACATTCAGTTTAAATGCACAACAGCTTAGCACTGGGAGCATCTCAATGAAAGCAGCCCAGCTATAAATTGGAGTTTTGAGGCAGGAGTTTTGAGGCTCTCTTGCTGCGGGGAAAGAGGAAGAAGGAAGGAGCCCGAATAAGTGTTTTTACAAATATGAGATGCTCCCTCCCGATCGCGGGCATGGTGATCAGTCTTCTGGATATTGATGAAATGCGTGGCGAAAAGACAGAACAACCTTCTGGTTGATGTTGAAGCTAGTTGGCTTGAGGTTTCGGTTAAGATATTTTGTTGTGAATATCTGGAAGAGAAATTATGAAAGGTTTAAAGGGAAAAAACGCACTCATTACTGGAGCGAGTTCAGGCATTGGGCAGGCGATCGCCATTCGTCTCGCCCAAGAAGGTTGCAACATTGCCGTTAACTATCGCAAAAGCTTAGAAGAGGCAGAAGATACTGAAGAAATTGCTCTGCAAAAAGCCTGTGGACAAGCATCGGAATGCGGGGTTGAAACGCTATTAGTTCAGGGAGATGTCTCCAAAGAAGACGACATCCTTCGTATGCTGAATACTGTCATTGAGAAATTTGGTAGTCTCGATATCCTGATTAATAATGCTGGGATTCAAACAGAAAGCGCATCCCATGAAGTGCCAACCGATGAATTCGATCGCGTGATTGCAGTAAATTTGCGAGGTGCATATCTCTGTGCGCGGGAAACTATTAAGCACCTATTGAGTCAGCAACGCCCTGGGGTGATTATCAATATTTCCAGTGTGCATGAAATCATTCCCCGCCCGATGTATATCAGCTATTCCATCAGCAAAGGTGGCATGGGTAATTTAACCAAAACCCTAGCGTTGGAATACGCAAACCGAGGCATCCGCGTCAATGCTATTGCGCCCGGTGCAACAATTACACCGATTAATGAAAGCTGGACTGACAATCCAGAACAAAAGGCAGTAGTGGAAAGCCATATCCCAATGGGACGGGCAGGCACATCGGAGGAAATGGCGGCATCTGTTGCCTTTCTCGCATCAGATGAAGCGGCTTACATTACGGGACAAACGCTCTATATTGATGGTGGATTGACCCTCTATGCTGACTTTCGCGAATCTTGGTCTGCCTAAACTGACAATGAACCACTTGCTGAGTTGCGGAATGACTGTGAACTGCTGAAATTGAGGGATAGGTTTCATAAGAAATGATTCTTTTGGATAAATTTAGGCTCGCTGCGATCGAGCCTAAATTGGCGTTAAATAGCGCCTTGATTATGAACCGCAGAGGGCGCAGAGGACACAGAGAGGGGAGAAGAGGATCAAGGGGATATAAAACCCATATTTGGGATTACTTGTAACTAGATTCTACCAAGATGACAGGAAGAGGACTGGTTTCTAATACGGCTTGAGAAACTGAACCTACTAGCACTTGTTCCCAAGGTTGATGCCCTCGTTTTCCGATCGCAATATATGTCACTTGCCGAGCTTGCGCCACGCGGATAATCTCCTCTGGCACTGTACCAGAAAGACTCAGGAACTCATAGCGAATATCTGATAAGATTCGTTGTGCTTGTTGTTGTAATTGGGCGATCGCCTTTTTATCTCCCAGGTTATCCACATACAAAACAATCACATCCCCGTCACTGCGCCGAGCTAAGTCTGCGGCCTTAGTTAAAACATCTGTTGTTAGGGGGGAAGTGTCTACGGCGGCGAGAAAAACTGGACGACCGGAAATAGCTACTTTTGTCGGGTCAACTTCGCCTTTTTCTAATAGTTTGGGAGCAAAAGTGGGAATTGCCCATGCACCCAAGGGAGCGGTTACTAAAATTGAGAGGGCTGCGATCGCCAAAATCGTCTCGCCACCAGCAATCCCCTGAGCTAGAGGAATCGCCCCAATCGCCGCTTGCACCGTTGCCTTAGCGGAATTTCCTGCTAGCAAAAACAGCCGTTCTTTCCCAGTCCAATTACTACCCAAGGTGGAAAGATACCAACCGAGCGATCGCCCAATCAGAGTCCCGATCGCCAACACCAACAGACCAACCAGTAAGGTATTGCCTAATACATTAAGTTGAATACTGGCTCCCAGCAACACAAACAAAATAATTTCCGCGATCGTCCACAAACTATCAAAGCCACCCCGCAATCTTCGTGCTAAAGGTGCATCCAACTCAATCAGGAAAAACCCCGCCGCCATGACAGCCAAATAGCCAGAGAAAACCGGAATATGTTCGGCTGATACTACCAGCCCTAGGGCAAAGCCAGCAGCGACTAGGGAGTCCTGAACCGCAGTTTGAGTCCAGTTTTGCTTGACTAATAGTGATACCAAAATTCGAGCAGTCACCCATCCCAAAAGCACCCCCAAGGTAATTTGGATGATGATTTGAAAGGGCAGCAATTGCAGAGGGCTGAGGATGATTCCTCCCAGTAAGGTAATGGTTGTAGCTTTCCCTTGGGACAGAAACGCTAGCAGTAGGCTAAACACCAGCAACAGCAATACATCTGACAAGGCACTTCCCGTCAGAATCGCATCGGGAATTCCTTTTTTTACTCCCCAACCTAGACTTTTTAACCGCAGCATTCCGGGAACAATTACTGCTGGAGATTCTGCGCCAATGATGCAGCCTAGCAGTAGCCCCGTCAAAAAATCAAACTGAAGTAGCCACATCGCAGCGACAGCAATAGAGATAGCCTCGCAAGCTGCAGGCAGAAAGCCTAATCGCAGCGCCACGGTTCCCTGTTGGGATAGCTTTTCGCGATCGAGTCCTAACCCCGCCTTCATTAAAATCACCATCACGGCAATGGTGCGAAGGGAATTCGCTGCGCCCAAAACCTCTGGGCTAATGACATTCCCCAGTTGCGGGCCTAATAAAATGCCCACCAGCACCATACCTACGAGTGCTGGAGCTTTCAGCCGTCGAGCAATCTGCCCGACAAAAAAGCCCATTAATAAAATCCAGATCATACTTTCTAACATCACGCCACCTTGAAGCTGAATGGATGAACGTGACTTGTAGGGGAAAGATCGATCGAGGCATTCGCACCATCCTACCCTTCCGCCACAAGTCGGAACAGTAGGAGCCATCAGCCTTTTAAACGTTATGAAGATTATTAATAACGCAGGGCGGTTTCGGCGAGCTCCATCGCCATCATTACTTTTATACCACTATTGAAGCTCATCTTCCATTTCCGTGCCCCTTCCCTAACGCTATTTAAGGGAGGATTTTTCCCGTATAATTTCATTGATTCTCCAATATTGATGAATTTAGGGTGCTCTGGGTTGCACCTAACCCATATTACTTCTGAAGGTAGCAATGCTGCTCTTGCCCCCAAATGCTGCTACAATAATGAGTTGTGAACTTCTTTTTTTCTTTGTTTTTTTTCTTTCTTAAGTCTGCGTGTTCAGTGTTCTTTGCGGTATCTAAAAAAAAACTAATGTTGAAACTTTACGAATATTTTATCTCTGGAAATTGCTACAAAATCCGCTTGCTTTTAACTCAGCTTAACATTCCCTGCGAGCGACGGGAAATTGATATTATAAAAGGAGAAAGCCGAACTACTGAATTTTTGATTAAAAATCCTAACGGGCGTATTCCTGTTTTAGAAATAGAACCGGATCATTTTCTATTTGAATCTAATGCAATTATGTTTTATTTGAGCGAAGGAACAGAGTTTTTCCCCAGTGATAAAGTTGAACGCGCTCAAGTCATGCAGTGGTTATTTTTTGAACAGTACAGCCACGAACCTTTTATTGCTACTTCTCGTTTTTGGTATTTGACAGGTAAAGCTGAAGAATATCAAGAAGCACTTAAACAAAAACAAGCACCGGGTTATGGTGCTTTGGGGGTGATGGAACAGCATTTAGCAAACCATGCTTTTTTTGTTGGCGATCGCTATACTATTGCTGACATCGGTTTATTTGCTTACACTCACGTTGCGGGCGAGGGCGGATTTGATTTAACTAGATTTCCGGCAATTCAAACTTGGATCGAGCGAGTAAAAAATCAACCTCGATATATTAGTATCGCACATAAATAAAAGTTGTTCGTAGTAAGTACGAAGAATCTTAATTGACTAAAAGCATCAACTGAGGACTGAATTCCTTACTGCAAACTTATTATGTCCGATGGTAAGTTACGAATCGCTATATTTTGCCCAATCTCGCTCGATCGCCTCGCAGCATCTGCCACCTTCAAAGCGTACAAACTACTGGCAGTATTCACGTACAAAGGCGTACCGTTTGACAAATATTCCAACACCATATCGGTGTCTTTGGCAAACAAGCCGCGCCGCGTTCCTACTTTGATGTTGCGCCGATTGTCTCCCTGAATTAATTGACCGGATTCGGGAGTAAAAACCAGCGTTCCTGCTTCTCCGTAGATGGTAAAAATGTTTTCCGACTGCCAAAAAGTCTCTCCTTTTCCATAAACAGCTTCAGCGACAAGGCCATTGGCAAAGCGCAACTGTGCATTGCACAAACAAGCTTTGTAGAAATCCGGCTGACTGTCCCAAAATTGAGCTTGACAGTTAACGCTTGTCACTTCCCCGAACAAATCAGTAAATCGGTGCAGTCGCGAAATTGCACCAACTAACGGAAAGCCAAAGAGGGAATGTTGATAAGTCCACCGCTGTGGCGCTGGGTGTTGAGGACTCATAGTAATGTAGCGGGCGTAAAAAACTTTACCGACTAATGGCAAAGATTCTTTGATCGCTTGGTGCAAACCGCCTAACAGTTCGATGTGTTCGATGTGGAGGAGTTTTTGCTTTTGGGTGGCAAGTTCGATCGCCCTTTCTGCTTCAGATACATCTAAAGATAGAGGATATTCCACCACAACGTGCTTGTCATTTTCGAGCGCGGCCAGGACGATCGCCCCGTGATCCCGGTTCACCGTACAGACAATTACCAAATCTAAATCGTCTCTTTCTACCAACTTGCGCCAGGAAACCGCAGCTTCTGCCCCGAACCCTTGACAAAATGCTGCGGTTTTCTCCGGGCTGTGGCCCGCAACCGCTACCAAGTGCGATCGCCCATCAGCTTGAATTGTCTCGGCCCTCAACTTAGCGGCAAAACCAGTACCCACAATCCCCACGCGAATTGGAGAATTAACTGAAAAACCAAAGCGAGTATCAATATTAGTCATGGGATTTGAGATTTAAGATTTTAGATAGTTACAGACTTGCGGTGCAGGGGTTTAGGGGTTCTATGGCCCCGATTTTAACCTGTGGTTGTGGTGCGATTTATGCGATCGAGCCTTCAACACCCAAGTCTTGATGTCGATCTAACTATACATTTCACCGCCTGCTGGGACTTGCCTTGCAGCAAGTCTTGCTGAAACTCGATCGACACACCGCATACCCACAACCCGGTTTTTGTGCTGTAGGGCTCAAAACAGGATTTTTCCTAGAAACCGGATTATTTAGCGCAAGTCTTGCGGCAACAGTATCACACGGCTGAACCCAACATAGGTATAAGTAATAAAGATGAAATTAGAAAAAGTTATAACTAATCCCATTCAAATTTTTTGTAAATAAGTGTTGCAACCTTGCTTCTTTCCCCTACTATCATAGAGGGAACAAACCTAAGAGCTAACCTCAAAGCTAATAGAGCCTTGAAGGTTGCATTAGGAAAAATTATCAATATTGTTGAATTTTTGAGAGGATTTAGTGCATGGCGACTTACAAAGTTACCCTCATCAGCGAAGCCGAAGGAATTAACCAGACCATTGACGTTGATGAAGATACTTACATTCTCGATGCTGCTGAAGAAGCAGGACTTGACCTCCCCTACTCTTGCCGCGCTGGAGCTTGCTCCACCTGCGCCGGCAAAATCATATCAGGCACTGTTGACCAATCCGACCAATCTTTCTTGGACGATGACCAAATCGAGGCCGGATTTGTCCTCACCTGCGTCGCCTATCCCAAGTCTGACTGTACGATCGAAACTCACAAAGAAGAAGAGCTCTACTAAGAAAGGACGCTCTGCGTGATACCCTAAGAAACCCGGTTGCTCGTTTCCAGAATTAAGCTGAAATACGGCAATTATGTTAAGAAACCGGGTTTCTGTGTCTAACACTGCAACAAAGCCGCCAGCAGTCTCTCACTCCCATCTATGAATTCGTAGCTGTTTGAGCAGATAGCTGACCAAATAATTTTAGATTTTAGATGGCAGATTTTAGATTAACTGTGAAACCAATCTAGAATCCAAAGTCTAAAATCTAAAAGTTTTACGACTGATATTTAGTCTCGCGTTGCGCGGACTTTGTTTGTGTAGTGCCGATGATTTAAATCCGACTTTAGTATGTATAAGTAATCAAGATGAAATTTAAAAAAGTTATAACTAATCCCATTCAAATGTTTTGTAAATGAGTGTGTCCACCTCCCTTCTATCCCCTACTATCATAGAGGGAACGAACCTAATGCCTAACCTCAAAGCTAATAGAGCCTTGAAGGTTGCATTAGGAAAAATTATCAATATTGTTGAATTTTTGAGAGGATTTAGTGCATGGCGACTTACAAAGTTACCCTCATCAGCGAAGCCGAAGGAATTAACCAGACCATTGACGTTGATGAAGATACTTACATTCTCGATGCTGCTGAAGAAGCAGGACTTGACCTCCCCTACTCTTGCCGCGCTGGAGCTTGCTCCACCTGCGCCGGCAAAATCATATCAGGCACTGTTGACCAATCCGACCAATCTTTCTTGGACGACGACCAAATCGAGGCCGGAATGATCCTCACCTGCGTCGCCTATCCCCAGTCTGACTGCACGATAGAAACTCACAAAGAAGAAGAGCTGTACTAAAAAAGGAGCCGTCAGCCATCTGCTCTAACTCCAAGCTATTGATTAATAGTAGTTTGAGGCGATAGCTGACCGAATAATTTGAGATTTTAGATAGCAGATTTTAGTTAACTCGTAAAATCATTCTAGAATCTAAAATCTCAAATCTCAAAATTTTAGGACTTGCCCTAAAGATTCGGAAAAATCCGGGATTGAGATTGCATTGCTCCTGCTTGCATTCGATAGTTTTTACGCAAGTCCTCACTGAATTTTGGGAGTTTAATTTTCGGGTTGCCAAAATGTAATGTTATCGCTGAGCGGCACAACTTGAGTGCCGGGAAAATAAAAGCCCAGAATTTGAGATCCATTCCAGCCCAAATTAGCCAAATTGTAAGAACCAGTCTGACTCATTCCCACCCCGTGCCCGAAACCGCCTCCGACAAAAGCATAACCGTTGAGAGTTTTGTCTGGATTGTAAATTGGTTCTAGGTAAAAAAGCGTGCTAATCGGCGGGTAAAAAGCATTGCGAATCTCGTCTTTGTCAATATCAATCGGGCCCAAGTCAGTTTGAACCTTCATTTGCAAAACTCGACCTGCAGGCGACCTTTCTACCACTTCCACCTGAGTGACAGTTTTAATATTAGCCAGCGGGTGCTGTTTCTTCTGAAGATACTGTTTGAGAAATCCAGCAATCGCGGTCAAAGAAGCGGGTTCGCGCCACCGAAATGTGTCTTCTTTTTCCTCATTAAACCCTTTTTCCAAACTGATAAAGCGGCGGAAATTGTTTTCGTCAGACAAACTCTGCTTGGACAAATCCCACACCTTATTAGGGGAATCGACGATCGATCGCAAATATGGACGTTCCGCGCCATGCCAAACATCGCCAAAAGTCGCTGTCACGCCGCCGCTAGATGCGGAATAGAGCGCGTCTACTAGCTGATTTTGATAAGTTAGCACCAAACCGCTCGTTTGGGCGATCGCCTTATCACTTTGCGGGTAAACCTCGGTCAAACCTTGATAAACTTGGCAGTTAACATCAGCGCACAACTCATAATTATCCACAGCAAACCGGCGCAAATTTCTCAGGGCGTAGGTTCTCGCCAAAATAGTTTGAGCGACAATCGAAGCATAAGGCGAAAAAGCCCCTATTTCGTGAGGAACAACACCCCGCAAATAAGTTTCGGTCAGCACTTTATTTACCAAAGTATAAGTGCCGTAAGCATTTTTTTGTAGGTGCAAACTGCCGCCATAACGGCGAGTTTGTTGAATAGCTTTTTCAGGTTCGGTAGCTGTCGCCTCTTGGGTAGTTTGTTCCAATACCTCAATCACGTTTTTACCAGCAGTCACATCCAACTCATTGCGGTTGAAACGAAAGCCATTTAAAACCCAAAATGCCTGGGGTATTTGTTTGATAACTTTGGAATCCAAAAAAGCTGTTGTGTTACCTTGAGCTTGCAAACTTTGCAACAGCCAGCGTCGCACTATAGGAGAGTTGTAAGTATCTCTTTTTGCCCAAACTTGCCAGCGCAAAGGTTGAGCAACTTCCACATCAATTCCCTTAGCCCGCCACTGATTGGCGCTATCTTCTGCACTCTCAAAACTGCGGTGGGAGCTCAGAACAACTCGTTCTTCTACTAATGGCGATTCCAGAGGTTTATTAGCTATTTCTAGCTTGATGCTGGCAGTAGTTTTGGTTTCTGTGCCTTGAGGAGTTTTGTAACTCAATGTTAAGCTGTCACCCGGTAATGCTTTCAGCGTCAGTTTGTCGGTTGCTTTGGTGCCAAACCGCTGCACTACGCCGATTTTGATGGGTCGATTTTGGGGAGTTTGGGCGTATCCCGCAGCACTGAAAAGGGGCAACAGGCACAATGCGGCGAAAACAGTGCTAGAAACGCAGCTAAACCATTTGTAATTGGGAGTTGGAGGTGCTTGAGCGGACACAGTTATCTATCTCCCGATAGTTGAAATTTGGGGATTTGCGATCGTACGTTAGCACATTTGGTGGCTGGTATAGGGGAATTCCGGAAGATAGGCCAATAAGCTTGGGCTAGCCGTAGGGTGTATCGCCTGCGATAAATCCCTAAAAAAAAGCGACAATCTCGCAGCGACGCACCTTGCAAAATAGTTGTGCTCTCAGAAACCGGGTTTCTTCGTAGATTTCTCGCTACTAAACACAAAATTTCGTAGAAACCCGGTTTCTAGCCTCCCATGAGAAGCCCTGAAACTATCCCAACTTTAGGCACAGGTGCGTCGCTACTAGAAAAGTCGATATGCAAGGTGGGGATTTTCTGTCGCGATGCACCCTACGACTACTTTAAAGAGAGTATTGAAGGCGATCGATCTATGAAAAGGCATGAAAATTTTGTCTGGGAATCCTGCCGAGAAATAACCTCTAACCAAACAACCGCCAGGGAATTAATTCCCCGATCTCCCCAAAGTTACGAAGGTATGGAGCGACCAAAAAACGAAAAACAACCCTGTGCTTGACAATGCTACACAGTAATTTTATATTCAACATAGAGAAGTCGTCAAAATATCTCGTGCAATACCAAGCTATCAAAGTTAGAATCTATCCAACGCAAAGCCAAGAACAAAAATTGGCTCAAGCGTTTGGGTGTTCGCGTTGGTGGTGGAATTTTGCCCTAAATAAGTCGATCGAGACTTACAAAGAAACAGGTAAAGGAATAGGACAAGTAGCGCTAAATGCCATATTGCCCAAACTCAATAAACAAGAAGAAACATCTTGGTTGGCTGATTGCTACAGTCAGGTATTGCAGGCTACTACTCTCAAATTAGTTACAGCTTATAAAAATTTCTTTGAGGGTAGAAGCCGATTTCCGAGATTCAAGTCAAAGAAAAGTAAGCAATCTATTCAATACCCTCAAAACGTCAAAATCTTAGCCAATAACACTATTAAGATTCCTGGTGAAGTCGGGGAAGTGAGAGCTAAGATTCATCGACAGATTGATGGAAAAGTGAAAACCGTTACCGTGAGCAAAACACCTGCTGGAAAATATTTTGCCTCCATATTACTTGAGACGGAAGGAGAAAAGCCACGGAGTTCAACTGAGGGCAATGTAATAGGTATTGACTTAGGCGTTAAGGACTTTGCAGTAACTCACGATGGAGAGAAAGTATCTAAATATAGCAATCCCAAACATTTAGCTGTGCATGAAAAAAATCTCAAGAGGAAACAGCAAAAATTAGCCAGAAAAGAAGATGGTAGTAACTCAAGGTTCAAAGCAAAAAAAATAGCCGCTAGGGTATACGAGCGAGTATCAAACGCACGTCAAGATTTTCTACACAAGCTTTCGCATAAGCTAGTCAACGAAAACCAAGTTGTCGTAGTAGAGAATCTTAATGTCAAAGGCATGGTGCGAAATCATAACTTAGCGAAAGCAATATCTGATTGTGGATGGGGAATATTCACTAATTTTCTAGCCTATAAATTAGAACGTAAGGGTGGAAAGTTAGTAGAGATAAATAGATGGTTCCCTAGTTCCAAACTCTGTTCTAATTGTTTCTATCAAATAGATGAAATGCCGCTTGATGTAAGGGACTGGACTTGTCCCCATTGTGGCACTCATCACGATCGAGATGGAAACGCTGCTGCAAATATTAGAACAGAAGGAATCAGAATGCTACAGACGGATGGAACAGCCGTTTCTGCTGTAGGAGGGGAAGTAAGACCTCATAGCGGGCGTCAGTCTGTTTTGAGGCATTCGCCTGTGAGTACAGAAGCCCCCATTAAGCCGCTTGCGGTTAGTGGCGGGTAGTTCACATTCTTGTATCAGCTTGCGTGTTAGATCGCTCTATTTGATTATTTCCCAACTCAAACAGTCTCAAAGCATCACTTGCAGATCGCTCTAATTTTATCAATTTCTATGCTTGGTTTAGTTGTTGTTACGCTACTCCCCTTATAATGATATCGACCACTCTAATGCCAAACATAATATATTAATAATAATAAAAATAGCCAGAATTTTGTAATCTTTATTTAGTCTTGCTAACAACTCTTCTGATTGCTCTTGTATTTTGTCACTTTTATTTAGTCTTGCTAACAAATCTTCTGATTGCTCTTGTATTTGATCGTGCTGTTGTTCTAAGTCCTTTTGGAGTTCTTTTGCGCTCTGATATAAAGCTTTAACCTCCTCAAACTTTTCCCTTATTTCTGGTAATTTAGCCTTGTCCCATTTGCGGACAAAAGGCACTAAATAATCGTGAACAAGTTGGTAGCGTTTCGGAGTTCCCGGCACTTCTAATACCAGTCCCGATTTAACTATCATCTCTAAAACTAACTCTAATTCTACTAACTCTATTCGTAAATTTGCTGCTAATTCAGCAAAAGTTTTCTGAGGACGATTTTCCTTTTCATCCGTCAGTAAATACAAGACAACTTTGGCAATATCTTTATTCTCCTTACCACAATCTGCGATAACTTCATCTAAAAACTCCTTAACCAGTTTGACCTTAGCCTGACTGCCAAGTTGCTGATATTCACTCAGTCGAGTAATCTGCCGTTTTTCTAGTTGCGTTCCCACAATTTGCAACTCAATCGGCCGCACTTCCCGCATTTCACCTGCTAAATCTTCTACCAGCGCGTTTACCAAATCATCGTCCAAGTAAAATTGAGATCCTTTTGTTAAAGTTTGAACAATAGCTTTCGCATCTGAAATTGAAAAATTTCCCAAGTAATAGCAGATTTTTTTCGTGAGAAGGTCGTTATCAATAATTGATAAATTGGTGGCGCGATTGAACTCTAACAAGTAGAAAAGATAATCTTCCCGCAGCGACAGGATAATTTTGAGGTCGCTAATCTGATTTAAACATTCAGCCAGAAAATCATATAACTCTTGCCTAGCAATTGGATCTCGATAAGCAAAGAAAAATTCCTCAAACTGGTCAAAGATTAATACAGTTAATAAATTACGGTCTTGATTCAGTCGCAACTGTTTTAAAATAGCTGTTGGGGTGTCGATCGCCCATGACAATTTCACACCTTTTAATTGTTCAATTCCTGCTTTCAAACACTCACCGCAATCCCTCACCCAATCATGATATGATTGCAATAAAATAGGCAATATGTCCCGCGCTTCAAAAGTTGTCAGTTGCAGTGCCGGAACTAACCATGCCTGAATTATCGAACTTTTTCCAACCCCAGATTGTCCGTGAACGATCGTCAGCTTGCAAGCAGGTGTACGTATCCGTTTACTTATCTCTTTAATATCGCTCGCTCTGCCGGAAGCTGCTTCAATTTCCTCAATAATTTCAGCTTTTGACTTACCGGATTCTAAACCGATATCAATTATTTGTTGCGGCGACTGCAAGCGGCTGGCACCGATAAAAGCTTGCAATCGATATTTGCTTTTAACTGCTTGTTGTTCGAGTTTAATGTAAAATGCTTTTAAATATTCGCTTCGATCAAAATAAAGCGTTCTCAACTCTTCTAAAATCCTCAGATAAAGCTGCACATCATCTTGAGGCTGCGTATTGTCTTTAGCCGCTTCTAAGTTCTTAACAGCATCCGACTGTTGACTGAGATTTCGCTGCGCTTTTGCCCAAAGTAACAGATATAAACCATTCTCTTGTTGAGATACTCCTGCTTGTTCTAAAACCGATAGTGCTAATTTAGTTAATTCGCAAACTTTTTCCCACTGAAAACCTTGCAGCGCCACCTCAGACAAAAATCCGTAATCTTCAGCTACTTGACTCGCAGTCCCGCAAGTCATGTGCATTGTTAAGGCTTTAATAGCTAATTTTTGTAACTGTTCCCAATTTTGTAAAAGTCGCAGAACTTCGCCGAGTTGGCTAATACATTTGGCAGCTAAATCAGGTCGCTGTGCTTGCTCAAAACTCTCCAGAGATTGCTGCAAATACTTTCTAGATTCTTGCCAATTATATTGACTTCCAGCCCGGTGCAATTCAGCTTTGCGGTTGTAAGCTTGGGCAATTTTGTGGCAGACAATTCCTTGCCTTTCCCACTGGCAATTTGGCTGCCAAAATGCCAAACTTTGCTGATAATGTTCTAGTGCTAAATCTATTTTATTTTTATGATATTCAACTAAACCCCGAATAAATTTCAAACTAGATTTCAGTTCCCAGTCTAATTCTTCTCCCAAATTTGGCAGGCAATTCTCCAGCGACTCAATTTCACAGTCATCTAATTTGAAGTCATCAACATTAGCAAAAGCTTGGTCTGCTTTTTGCCGCAACAAATTCATCAAATCATCGGGTGGCATAGTAAACTGAATTGGAGAAGGAGCCCAAGACTTCAGATCATTTGCCGATCGACTAAATTTAGACAGTACAGCATCCGTCACCCATAATATCAAAGGAAAAGCAAAATCTTGCTTGAATTGGTCTCGCGCTCTATTCGCCCCAGCTAGCAGGTCATCAATCGCCACCACCGACTCGATACCGACAACTATCAAAGCTTTCGGCGGTTGCTTTTGGACGGTATTGAGAATGGTTTGATAAAGTGTTTTAGTCGCAGGTTCGAGGACTAATTCTTGATATTCAACAGTCGATCGGGCGCGCAATTTTTCCAGCATTTCCGAACGCAAACTAGCATAATTGCAGCGCACTATAGTTAAAGAAAAACTTCCTTGAAAGCGGGCGATTGTCCGTACTAAAGTAGAGAGCGATCGCTCGTTTTCTGCTGCAATATCTTCGGCTAGATTTGAGTTTACCATAATCTCAAGAATTTTGCTGCTGCCACAGCTTAAATTTGTCAGTTTCCATCAACAGCGGATTCAGCGCAAACCAATTTCCTTGACTGTCTACATATTCAAAAACCCACAGATTTCGCAGCAAATCTTGGTATTCTCGATCTCCATTAATCTTTTGTTCTTTCACCACCTTAAAGAGTAATTCCCACTCATCATTATCAATGCCGCGACTCAGACTGTCGCGGGAATTCCGAATCACCGATTGCAACACATCTTGGGAAATTGGAGGGTCATCTTGCTGCAAGCAACCAAACAGCATCCCCATCAAGTTTCGCAAATGACCTCCGCTGACGCGACACAATTCATCTAAAGTTTCAGGACTGTCAAAAACTTCGGTAATTAATGTAATATATTTCTCTGGCGACACATCGGGAAAAGCCCGCGACATCACCATGCGCCGCAGCAAATTCATCCCCTCAACACATTCGCTGCCGTCTCTATTCTTTACTGGTACCATCGGCAAAACTTTCGGGTCAACTCCGCCCCCCAATCGATTTTTCAAAATTTCACTTTCATTGCCAAAAATCAATCCCAGTGGCAGGGTATAAACTAAATGGCAATTCAGTTTCCGCAACTGATCGCCCCGGTCAATAAAGATATATTCTGGCAACAGTCGCCCCGAGGCATTGGATTGAGAAACTATCCGGTCTAAGTTGTCAACAATCACCACCAATCCTTTTTTACCCCGCTGCTTTAACTGATTAATTGCTACATCAATAATTTCTTGATTAATCAGTTCTAACATTTTATTAGCTTGCGGTTCCATGTACTGTCTGAGTTTAGATCGTAAGTCGGGATTACTTTTGATTTTGGCAGTAATTTTGGCGATGCCTAAAGGCAGAGAAACTTCCAGATTTCCGTCTGTATTGCCCTTATATTTGCTGCCAAAAAGTTCTCCTTCAGCTTCTAAGGTCACAGGGGTTTGTAAAAAATCCCAACTATTTTTTAAGAATTCTTTAAAGCGCTGGGGCTGCAAGGAAATTTTGCCCTCTTCCAAGCTTTGGGTGACTCGCCGTGCGATCGCTAACATGATATCTGTCAAATCGAGATCCATTTCATCGAGGTCTTGTGTTGACTCGAAGTAAACTACATGAAACCCCTCATCTGTCAACTCTTTTTCCAATCGCGACAATTCAGTAGACTTGCCACAACCAATATGTCCGGTAAACAATTGGCAAGTCGGTTTATCTCGTGCCAGACGGGTAATTGTCCGTTTGAGTATGTTAATAACTTTTCCGCCGCGCACCTCAGCAAAATCAATGTAGTAGCGCTGATCTTCGGCATTGCCCAATATTAGGGAGTGACTGGGGTTGCAGGCGTCGCAGAATCGATCAAAATCTAGGTTCATAAAATTTTCTAATTTAGTTTTTGTAGTTACTGTAGGGTGGGTCACGCCTGAATGTTTTTACCAGCGACAAAACAATTTTCCGGGTAAGCACCCTACGGTTAGTTAGCTGACCACCCATACGTCCAAAACTATTAGTGTGAACCTGGATGCTGTTTCCAATATTGATAGGCGGCATAGGCCAAGGTGACAGCGCCCGTAACTATAGCTGCTTCATCGACCTCAAATTGCGGGTGATGGAGGGGATAATTCGGTTTGTCAGTCAGTCCCACTCCTAAGCGAAACATGGTTCCCGGTGCGTGTTCTAAGTACATCGAAAAATCTTCCGCGCCGAGGGATGGTTCTGGTAAAATTTGGACGCGCGATCGACCTAAAGCTTCTAAAGCCGCAGTTTCGACCAATTGCGTGAGTTTTGGGTCGTTTTGGACTCCGGGCACGCCGCGCTTGTAGGTGAGTTCGTACTTAGCGCCGTAAGTCCCGCAAACACTAGAAACAATTTGTTCGATCCAAGCCGGCAGTTCTTCGTGGGTTTGCGGATGCAGCGATCGCACGGTTCCCAATAATTTTACCCGATCGGCAATTACGTTCGGCGCACGTCCGCCGTTAATTTGCCCGATCGTCAAAACCAGTGGCCTCAAAGGATTTTGCGTGCGGCTAATTGCCTGCTGCAAAGTAGTAATAATCTGAGAAGCAATCCAAATTGCGTCGATCGCCTCGTGGGGGCGCGCACCGTGGCCTGATTCGCCCATCACAATCAATTCTAGGTCATCCGCCGCCGCCGTCAGTGCCCCGTGGCGGATACCGATGCAACCGCCGGGAATCGTCGGAAAAACGTGCACTCCGAGGATGCCGTCAACATCTTGCATCGCCCCGTCTTTAATCATCCATTGAGCACCTTGGGCAATCTCTTCCGCCGGCTGAAACAAGAAGCGGACGTGACCGGGCAGTTTTTCCTCTAGCTGAGACAATATCATTGCTGCGCCCAAACCGACGGTGGTGTGGATGTCGTGGCCGCAGGCGTGCATGACTCCTTCGTTGCGGGAGGCAAATTCTAAGTTTGTGCGTTCTTGAATCGGCAAAGCATCCATATCGGTGCGAATTGCCAGCCACCGGGACTCGCTGCTGTTGCCTTTGAGTTCGCCGATGACGCCTGTTTTGCCGATTCCTTCGATCGCGCGGACTCCGCTGGATGCGAGAACTCCGGCTACGTAGGCGGCAGTTTGATATTCTTGGCCGCTGAGTTCGGGGTGGGAGTGGATGTGGCGGCGAATTTCTATTAAGCGGGGTGCTAGGGTGGCGGCTAATTCTTTGATGCGGGGAAGCATGAATTTAGTTGGGGAGTGCGGTACAAGCTTTAGTCAACTAGGGTAACGCATATGTTTGGGGGTGAACAGGATTATAAGGCGCAAATGTGCGATTCCCTACGGGATAGCTGCGCTTCACGGGCTTTTAGATGGCAATGCTATTTCGTTTGTGAATAAGATTTTTTTTTCTAACCGCAGAGGGCGCAGAGGACGCAGAGAAAAGAGAGAAGAGAGAGTTAGGTTGAAACCAGGAATAAACGTCTAGATTCTAGGTTTAAAGGCTTAGTTTTAGTTGATAATATCATGTCCGGTCGAGCAACCGCGATTTTTGTAGGGGCGGGTTCACTAACAATACCTGCCAATAATTGACCATCTCAAAAACCCGCCCCGACCGGGATATTATGGTTAATCGATCGGACATGATATAATTTCTGGTTGTGATATCATCAAATAGTAATTTTATTAAAATTATTTTCTATGATTAGCTTTGGATTCTGGAATGTAATTATTCTAATTACAGTCGCTTTGTTTCTCAACTTTAATTGGCGATTAGATGGCGAAAAAGCAGCAGGCCAAGATTCTTTGTTTTTAAAACATCCTTCGATCCAAAGGTTGACTCAGTTTTTTAGTCAACCTATCGTTAACTTTATTTTGCAAGCAGTTATTGTATTAGTTGTCACCCGATTTCTCTGTTATACCGGTTGGTTGGTTTACAATCTGACTACTCGGCCCGATCCGCCTTACTGGGATTTTAAGTGGTTTTATGTAGCGAGTAGATTAGCCCATCAGCATTTGAGTCCCTTTAATGTCGAGGTGTTTAACATCGGTTTCTGTAGCATCACTAAAGTGTGTGGGTTTATTCCATCTTTTGTTTATCCACCTAATATCATTCCTCCGCTGTGGTTTGTGGGCTATTTCCCGATGAAGACTGCTTTCACAATCTGGACTTGGCTGCATCTTATTGCCACAGGTTTTGTTTTATGGGGAGCGAATATCTTGTTGGTGTCGCACTCACGAGCTTTTAGGACTATTTGTAGTATATCAGTTGCATTCCTCTACGGTTTTGTCTTCGATCTTCAAGTTGGAAATGTGGCAACGTTTATTGCTGCTTTGCTATTATGGATGTTTATTTATGCTAGAAAAAATCAGGATATAATTGCCGAAATTTCATTAGGACTTGCCATTATAAAACCCACTTTAGTTATATTATTTATTCCTTATTTTTTAATCAGAAGACGGTTTCAGCTAGTTTTTATATGTCTAGTCACGGTAACTTTTTTGGCAGTTATAGGTCTAGCTGTAACGGGCAATTCCTTAACAGGATTTATACAGGATGCGACTCGTGGATTTCCACTCTGGCTCAACGATCCATCGAATAATGCTTATATTTCTATGAGTCGCCTTGATTTAAGGGTTATGGGGCCGAGATTTTTCCCCGATAGTCCCTTCGTGGCGAAGCTATTTTCTGACTTGATTATTCTGTTGCTAGTTGGTTTAGTGAGTTGGTATTTTTACAAAAAACAATCTCGCAATGCTTGGTCAAAAAAAGTTGACTTATCTGAAATGGTGCTAATTTCTACTTTGAGTATTGCTATCAACTATTCACAGCCCACCAGTTCTGTGATGTTAGCACCGGCGGTGGTTTTTTGGCTGAATGATTTATGTTTTCAGATTAAAAATTGTGCCTTCTCTAGGCAAAGAATGTCGGTTTGGTTATTGGGCGTTGGCTGTGTCATGGTGCAAACCGCTGTAATTCATGGCGGGCTGTTGGTGTTTCTAGGAAAGCGGTGGAACTGGAAGGGGGGGAATTGCCTTATTTGTTTAAAGTAACTATTTTTTCACTACCGAGTTATGCGATTTTATGCCTTACGTTAAGTGTTTTAGTCTTAGCAATTACATCCCTTGATCAAAAACAGGTTGCTGAATTTGACCGACAGAACTGAAGCAGGAAATAGACATTCATCTGGCAAAGAGCAAGTAATAGGTAGCGTGTTCACCATTTGACACTCCCACCCCTTCAGGGGATGGGATTCTTTAGGAATTTCGCCCTAAATATCCCAAAGAGACAATTGCTTTTACTCTGGGTTCTCGCCCACACGCCGTTTGCCTTTTTGAGGCAGCGTATTATCTGACGAGCGTTCATACATTCCGACATTAAAAAGAGTCGTTTGTACTGGTTTCGACGAGTCCCGCCCTACCTTTTTCGATTCAATCATTTTGACACTATTTAACCCGTAGGTTTCTATTGCCTTAGTTTTTACATTCCTGGCAGCTTGTAAATTAGCATCATCAGTATGTCCGCAATTGGTGCAAATAAACTTTTCACCATTGCGACTATTTTTATCGACGTGCCTACATTTACTACAAGTTTGACTGGTGTATTTGGGATTAACTTTATACAATTTCTTGCCTAGCTTCGCAGCCAAATATTCAAGTTTTTGAGTTAAGCCATACCAACTTGCATCAGCCAGAGAACGATTCACCCCCCGTTTAGCTGATTGACCATTAGATAAAAGGCGTTGCTGAATTAGGGTATGATACGGGCAAAAATACGAGAGGGGAGTCGAAAATGATTTCTGGGATTTTGATGGGGAATTGGCACATCTCCAAATTTTAGATAATGAATTAGTAATTTAATTGAATACCCTAGCATTTGTTGACACTTAGAATAACAAAGAGTTTTTCTTTTTAAGCGAGCTTGCGTAGTGTCTTAGTCTTGTATTTTCACCCTCAACTCTTGTCATATAGGTTTTGCTAATAATTTGCTCTCCCTCCGGAATAAAATTTGGGTAAACTTTCCAGCCATCTGTCACATAAAAATAGCATTTCCATTTACTAATAAGATTCCATAGTGGTTCAAAAGTTTTGGCGCTATGGTCGCCTAAAGTCCATCCTAAAATACCTGGCTTAAAGTGGTCTACTGCTGTCCAGATCCAGGTATTGTTTTTTTTAACCGACAAATGTTTGTAATTCATCTAATTCTCCCACTTGTGGATTTATTTGTGGCTCATAAAAATCTGGCAAGAGTTTCCCTGCTTGTTTTACCCAATTAATAATTGTAGTATGATGCACATTATTGACTCTTTCAATTGCTCGAAAACCCATGCCATTAACATACATTTTTAGGCATTCACGTTTCACTTCTTCGGAGTAGCATTTTTGAAGTCGAGCCTCAGCTATAAATTGTCTCTTACATCTCACAAAAATATAATTTTATTGGCCTTTATTATGACCATTTTTATTAATATTATTTGACTGACATTCAGGGCATTGCATAAGATTTTATTTTAATGAGTGTTATTTTTTGGTACTCGCACGACCACTTCATCATATCCTAATTCAGCAACGCCAGATAAAAATCTACCAGTATCAGACTTGACGGGTTTGCACCGTTTCATCATGTTTTTAACTTGTAAATCTTCAACGGTAACAGCATCAGGTTTTTGGACAATTCGATTAGCCACATCCCATTGATAAGATTCTCGTCGCTGTTGAATCCTGTTATGTAATTTACTCACCCTAAGTTGAGCTTTACGGCGATTATTGCTTCCCTTTTGCTTGCGACTAACCCGCCTTTGTCTAATTCCCATTAAACGCTTATAGCCTTTCTCAGAAAGATGAGGTATGATGTTACTGACACTCATTCATGAGGGTCAAACAGAGAACACACGATCGAATGAACTATAATTATATGGTTCAGTAAAGCCACGCGAAAGCGATAGCACACATAATAGCATTTTTCTGACAGCACAATCTGGTTGACTTACAACACGTTTACTTGTACTCCTCTTCATACATTGTTAAAAATGAAAACTTATTCGATTGATTTTAGGCAAAAAATTCTTGATACTTATCATACTGAACCGATTTCACAAAAAGCAATAGCTAAGCGTTTTTCTGTAGCCCTCAGCTTTGTACAAAAATTGCTTAAACAATATCGTGAAACAAAAAACATTACTCCCCGAACTCACCGATGTGGAGTCAAAGGCAAACTGAATGCAGAGCAACTACTCATATTGGGGGAATTGATTGAATTAAACAATGATGCTACTCTTGAAGAACTTCGTTATTTACTTTATGGGAAAATTGGATTTTCCGTTAGTAGAGCGACAATAGCAAGAATGATAAAACTCTTAGATATTACTGTCAAAAAAAAACTCTCTTCCCCTCGGACAAAGGCACAGATCGAGTTCAACTCCTGCGATGTGAGTTCTGGAAAACAATTAAAGAGTAAGGTTTGAAACACTTAATATTCATTGACGAATCTGGAGTTAATTTAGCAATGGTTAGGTTATATGCTAGAGCTTTGAAAGGTCAAAGAGCCCGGGGGCAAAACCAACTTGCGCGTGGCAAAAATGTCTCAATAATTGGAGCAATGTCAGTCAAGGAAATTTTGACATCGGTTAATCTAATAGGCGGAACTGATGCAATTACATTTGAAGCTTTTATTATCATAAAACTTGTGCCAAAACTATGGAAAGGTGCTTGTGTAGTCATGGATAATTGTCCCATTCACTTGGGAGAAGAAGTGAAAAAAGCGATCGAAAAAAAAGGGGCAAAATTAATATACTTATCTCCTTATTCACGAGATTTTTAACTTTTTGAGAATCTCTGGTCAAAGCTTAAAATTATTCTCCGTTCTATCAAGACTACTAATTATCAAGAATTAGCCAAAGCCATAGAGTGGGCGTTCAGTCAAGTTACATCATTAAATATTTTTAACTGGTTTACACACTGCTGTTATTGTACCTCATCTTTCTGAGAAAGGCTATAAGTATGAGTAGTTTAGCGATTGTTGCGGCGTTTTCCGGATTGCCCGATGCCCGACGTGGTGCGGGGCGACGACATGACCAAGCGCTATGTATAGCACTATTTACATTGGCGATCAGTGCCGGATGTCGGGGCTTTTTATCAATCAGTGATTGGCTCAAAGGCTACCGTCGTGAATTACTTGAGTTATTTAGTCCAGCCAAATCACGATTGCCATCCTACAGCACGATTCGACCTGTATTATTAAATATTGATTATGAAGCCTATAGCCGTTGCTTAGCCGACTTTTTTGTGATCGAGCCGTTGGCTGGGGAAACGATTGCGATGGATGGTAAAGTGTTGCGTGGTTCGTACAACCTCGATACGCCGGCAAGCACGACGGAATCTCATCCGGCTATTCAGCTAGTCACGGTCTATGTGGTGGAGCGAGGACTGATGCGAGCCGATTCAACAGACCTCTTGCAAAAGTCCCCAATAAGGGCAATAGTAAGGTGATATAGCAATCCGATCTGAGTCTCACAACACAACGCCCTCTTGTCTTCCTAGACTTCTTGTATAGCAAGACTTTCAGATTTTACAGATCTAGAAAATCACTTAGGATTGCTATAGAGAGGAAAAACTGATGACTTACGAACAAGTGCAAAGTTTAAAGCCAGAAGCCTTCAAGCGATTCTGTGGCGTT
>NZ_JAUBTR010000222.1:0-1021 GCF_036705045.1 Microcoleus sp. BR0-C5 | reverse complement strand
ATACAGCACTTCCGGATGTTATGAGGTACAGTAGCAGCAATTAGTAAACCAGTTTTTGAGATGTTTCGGATTAATTAAGTCAAGAGCCACAGCAATTATCGTGTCAACCATTTTAGTGCTGGTTGGTGAAAACTGTCGCAATAAAGATTTGAGTTGCGACCACCATAATTCAATAGGATTAAAATCAGGAGAGTATGGGGACAAACACAAGATGGAAGCACCCACCGCTTCAATCATAGGCTTAATTGAATCTACTTTATGCGCTGGTAAGTTATCCATCACTACTACTGCTCCTGACCACAATTTTGGCACTAAACATTGCTCGATAAACACCTCAAATGCTTGGCTATCCATCGAGTTGTCTAGGGTCATTAATGCCACTACTTGCGTGAGACTAATTGCACCAATTACTGTGACTTTCTTGCCTCGATAAAAAGGTTTGACCGCATAGGCTCTGGTTCCTCGTTGGGAACGTGCATGAGTTCTGGTTAAACCTAGTAATACTCCAGTCTCATCTAAAAAGACTAGATTTTTTGGGTCGATATGCTTGACTTTTTTCCAATACTCTAACCTTAATTTCATGACTCTTTCAGTGCCTGCTTGGCTACTCCTAACTGTTTTTTTTTACGATTTAATCCCAACTTTTGTAAGGCGTTACACATGGCTGTTCTACCCACCCAATTTCCCGTCTTCTGAGCAAATAACTCACACAATTCTAGTAAGGTTGCATCGGGATGTGCTGCCACTATTTCTCTCAAAGAAGCTGTGGAATTATTCAAATGACTATATCTCGGTTTACCCCTGGGTTTCGGCTGTAAATTCCCCTCTATTTTTTGTTGCTTGACCAGTTTTTGAACTAAACTTTTACTGACGGAAAATATCGCTGCTGTTTTTCTGATCGACAGCTTCTGATCTTGATGGGCTGCTACTATTTTTGTCCGCAAATCTACTGAATATGCTTTCATTGGTGTATTTTTTTAATCTATTCTTATTGTACCTCATAACACCCGGAAGTGCTGTA
>NZ_JAUBTR010000221.1:0-1022 GCF_036705045.1 Microcoleus sp. BR0-C5 | reverse complement strand
GAAAGAGGCATCTTTGATGTCCTCGACGACTGGCTCAAACGCGATCGCTTCGTCTTCGTAGGCTGGTCTGGCATCCTGCTATTCCCCTGCGCCTACCTAGCCATCGGTGGCTGGTTAACAGGCACCACCTTCGTCACATCCTGGTACACCCACGGTTTGGCAAGCTCCTACCTCGAAGGAGCCAACTTCCTCACCGTAGCAGTCTCCACCCCAGCCAACAGCCTCGGACACTCCCTGCTGTTCCTGTGGGGCCCCGAAGCACAGTGGGACTTCACCCGCTGGTTCCAACTCGGTGGGCTGTGGACATTCGTCGCCCTCCACGGCGCCTTCGCACTGATCGGCTTTTGCCTGCGTCAGATTGAAATCGCCCGTTTGGTAGGCATCCGTCCCTACAACGCCCTAGCATTCACCGGCCCCATCGCCGTGTTTGTTTCGGTGTTCCTGCTTTACCCCTTGGGTCAATCAGGCTGGTTCTTCGCCCCCAGTTTCGGCGTCGCAGCAATTTTCCGCTTTTTGCTATTCCTGCAAGGCTTCCACAACTGGACGCTCAACCCCTTCCACATGATGGGCGTTGCAGGCATCTTGGGCGGTGCGCTGTTGTGCGCCATCCACGGTGCAACCGTAGAAAACACCTTGTTTGAAGACGGCGAAGGCTCAAACACCTTCCGCGCCTTCAACCCAACTCAGTCAGAAGAAACCTACTCGATGGTTACAGCCAACCGTTTTTGGTCGCAAATCTTCGGAATTGCCTTCTCCAACAAACGCTGGTTGCACTTCTTCATGCTGTTCGTACCCGTCACAGGCTTGTGGATGAGTTCCATTGGTATCGTCGGTTTAGCATTAAACCTGCGCGCCTATGACTTCGTATCCCAAGAATTACGCGCTGCTGAAGATCCTGAGTTTGAAACGTTCTACACTAAGAACATTCTGCTTAACGAAGGCATTCGTGCTTGGATGGCTCCGACTGACCAACCCCACGAAAACTTCATCTTCCCTGAAGAAGTTCTGCCTCGCGGTAACGC
>NZ_JAUBTR010000148.1:0-5660 GCF_036705045.1 Microcoleus sp. BR0-C5 | reverse complement strand
GCTACTTATGAACCCAATAGAGACGACAGCATAATTATATTGGTTTGTCAACTACTTCTACTGGACTGGCTCTCTAGGGGATATCAATTTAGAGAATATCAGCTTGTCAACATTTCCCTTAGCTGGTAAGCAAACTGTCGGTCACTTGGCTGAAATTGTCCCGAATCTGGGCTAATTTCAATTGAGCAATGTTCCTCCAATTGCTTCTTTATCTTCTCAAATAGCCGGAGTGAACCCTAACATCAGCCAATTACCAATTGGTCAAGCTATAAAACAAGTACCGCAACTAGCGCAGGCAAAACTTAACCAAATTGACCTATCTGAGTTTGCGCTCGCCCAAATCCCCAACCTTAATAGCGTAAATTTAGAACAGTTCTCTGGCTGGTCAGAGGAACTCATCAGCAATATTCCGCTGCTGAGTCAAGTCCCGCTTTCAAGCTTTCCGGTTCCTATTGCGTCCATTGGCAGCGCAGTCATGCGAATTGACACGATCTACAGTCGGTACGAGAGCAAGCGCAATAACACAATTTCCGGTTCTGATGTAGAAGGATTTGCGGTAGCGTGCGAGAAAGATTGCGCTTATATCGAACTCGACGACATGGAAAACGCCGGTCGCCGCGCCACAGGGCCGCTAGAAGGCAAGCAGTGGATTAGCGGCAAATACCAGGAAGTGCGAGGCGGTTCTGGCTGTTTGAGCGGTTGGGAACCGACGGGCCGGCATCCTTTTGGGGAAGTGTTTAAAGTAGTGGTAATGGAACCGTCAGAAACCAGCGATACTGTTGACACGGCTCTGTACTTCAGGTTTAGTTTGCCTTGCGGCAAATCGCCTTACATTATTGGTCCGGTTCCGTTTCTCAGTTACAGCGTTAATTCGCCTATGTTTGTCGGTCGATTGGAAGGCGGTTCTTCTAACAGTATTTCGCGTTCAAAAGGCGTCGCCTCTGAAACAAAACCTTCAAAGCCGCTGAGTTCAAATCAAACTAAAGAAAACACTTTACCAACTCAGCCTCTACCTGAATCCAAGCGAGAGTGCGCGCGCCCAGCGACTTACGTTAACGGTGTGGATGTGGCTTTATTAGGAGAGGCGTTAGCGAAGCTTTCCGAAGGAATCGCCAATTTGGAAAATGCAGCCAGTGCCGACTACGAAGCCATTGGCGAGATGGTTTGTACCGAAGGAGCTCGCAACTGCGGGCGGGCGATCGGTCGCTATCAGTTGATGAGTTACCGGGAAGACGTGCAGCGTGCTGTCAGCTCAATTCCAGGGGGGGCTAACTTTATCCTGAACGTCAACAAAGGCCAAAAACCTACAAGAGAGGAACTCTTCCAATATTTTCCTCCTGCTGTTCAGGATAAAGTCTTGCAAAATTCTCTAGCTGAGAGCTTAGTCAGCAGCCAACAGGAAATTGACCCTAAAACTGGGCAAATGTTCAGGGGCGATCGCTTAATTGAGCGAGTAGCACAGAAACACTTTGGGGGTTCTGGCAGTAAAATTGATGCCAGCTATTCCAACATTTTAGGTGGCTACTCTCTCAAACAGTACGGAGAAAAAGTTCGAGAGCTTTATAACCACAATACCAGCGACAATTGCCAAGCTAATTCTGGTGACAGCAATGGTATCAGCAACTCGGTCGGCTCCGGCATTACTTTAAATGCTAGTTGGAGTATTAAGGTGGCGCTGTTCATTAGCTCTTTTTTGGTGGGAATGTGGTTTTTAATTCGACTTTTTCACAAGCGAAAGCAGCAAATCTTTTTGATACTAATCGGTTTGGGGGTAGCAGTTACTCTTGGCACGGCTGCGCTCTCCCATTGAACCAGGGGAAAGAGGAGGTGGAAAAGCAAGTTATTAACAACTATAAGCTGTTGTGCATTTAAATTGTATGTTAAGTGCGGGTTCTCCTGCCCACCCCACAAGAGTAAAGATTTATTTTACTCTGCAATTTAAATGCGGATTAGCTTAACAACCTTCTCTACAACCAAGACGTTTTTAATTGCTGAAGCCATTGATTTTATGGCATTAATATCAATTTCGGTTGTATCGAAATGATTAAACCACAGAGAGCACAGAGGACACAGAGAAAGAGAAGAGAGAGATAATAATTTCGATGTCAGCGGATTGGATGTGACTTCTAAGCTGTTCAGGATATAAATTGTAGAGTCGTTTTGTCTTTCCCGAAGTCTGTCATAAAAATTGACTGTAAGATTTAGAGATACAACAGCTTACTTCAACAAAACACTCTCTCTCGTATTATCTTTTTCTTCTGCTTTAGTGTCCTGTTTTTTCTTTTATTTTGTATGATGGGAGTAACAAATGGTTAAACAAAATAGAGTTAAGCAACAAACAGCAGGCACCCAAAAGATTGTCAACCCCCCGGTTTGGTTAAATCAACTTGGTTACTGGTTTCGCATTGGTTTGACAGTTTTTACCGCCCTGTCGCTATTATTGGGGACAGTTGCTTGCACGAATTCTAGTTCAGCAACAACCGCACCAGCTTCTTGGCAACAAGCTTTGCGAGTCACTCCAAAAGAAACTTTAACCCTAATTGTAAAGGAACACAGCAGCCTTCCAGAACTCAAAGTAGCGGCTGGGCAAAGTGCAGCGGCGGAAGCGATTAAGAGAATGCGAGTGTGGCAAGTTAATGGCTCGGTAGGACGGCTGAACCTTTATGATCTCAATAATTCCGCTCTGTGCGGTACAAAAGGCTGCCTTTATGTTGGCTACTTAATTCCTAATGATTCAAGTCAAATGCCAACAGAAGTATTTGCAGCTTATCTCGACCCCCATAAACCGCCGAAAACTCCTTTGTTTAAGGCTGACAGTTCCTCACACGAGGGTTTGCCTTGTCTAGGAGTGAATCAGCTTGCCAAAGAAGGCCGCCGCCAGCTTCAATTTTGCTACGACGGCCTTACCTATCAACTTGCTGAAAGCCAGCTTTTCAGTAGTTAGTGTTTAGTAGTCTGCGGGTTCATCGAAGTCAAAATCTTCTGCTGAATCAACCTCAACTTCAACCTCAGCAGCCTCGGAAAATTCATCTAATTCCTCTAATTCTGAGTCTGTTCCTCCTTCAACTTGTGCAATTTTGCGAGGGGGTGACAATTTACCTCGATTTTTGCGGTTAGTTACGCTTTCTGGCAACGCCTGGACTTCAGGTTCGACACCAGCAGCTATAGCTGGCAACCCGGCCTCGCTAGCGTCTATGAAACCAGCAATGCTATTGTGCAGTCCCCAAATCAATTTCTTTTGTGGTTTTTGACCGAGAAATAGCTTGTGAAAATTAGCATCAATTGGCTGAGTAATGCTGTGAGTTTTGCAGCAAAACGATTTATTTTTGCCTTCCCCTTCTTTGATAGCTCTAAACTCGACATTCAACACTCCCAAAGAGCGCCACTTGTCATTTTTACCGCTGTAATCTCTCCCAAAGCAATCAGCAAATGCCCGTTCCAAATTGCGGTAAAATTCTTCTCTAGCGCTCTTAAAGCTCCAGAGGGCTACATTCTTGAAGCGGACGACAATCGGTACTTGATGCAGGGGTTGGTTTTTGGGATTTAGAAAGATGAGAGCGTGTTCGGAACACACTTCCTGCGTCTTTTTATCGAGGGAATCGCGATATTCGTCGTAAAGCCCAATAAAAGTACCTGCTAATTCTCCATTTTTTTCAATATCTTTGTAGCGGATGTACTCAGGCACAAAAGCTAATACCAACATTCTCGCTTTTTGGAGAAGTAAGCCTGTCACTTCTTCGCTTAGTTCGACCGTTGTCAATTCCTCAACATTAGGCATTACGTGCCATTCCGCTTTGACAAGCTGGTCGTTCGGGAGCAAAATACCTGCTGGGTTATCGTTAATCACGATTCCATAGGGCAAAGAGGGCTTGCGAGTTTGGTTGTAATCACTGTTGAATAGCTCCGGATCTATCTCGTAATAATCAGCACTCTTGTTCTTTTGCGTGTTGGAGTTTCCACTAGAATTCTGTACTGTCTTACTGGGAGATTTCGCGTTATTGCTTCTTACCATTGTTTACCTATTTTTGTCATGGTCTCCCCCTTGAGGCGATAGCCGCTATCGGAAACATTTAGTTTTTTTTATATCTAAAAAAAATGAACAATTTGCAATTTTTGCCTAAAATTAACAAAGCTACCTTGATACCAATGGCAGTTCAACCTCCTAAACGTTCGTTAACTAGCATCGATTTTGGCGGGTTGTTGGGTCAGTTTATGAAGCCAGAGGGACTGGCAATGTTAGGGCTAATGGCAGGCTTACTTATTGCTTCCAAATTAGTGGGAAATGGGAAGGGTAAAATTACCTCCGGGCGGCTGTGCGGGACGGCAGAAAAATTGGCAGCCACAGGCTCTGCCCTCAAGCAAATGAAAGAAAAAAAACGGCAGCCCGTTACTTTGTGGAGCGGTACGCCGACTTATTGGTTTAAAGGTTGTCAGGGATTGAGTGCTCGATTGCAAACGCTATTAGGTGCAAATCCGACGGTTTGGTTTCCCCACGCAGAACGCGGAACTTTAGTCATTGGTGCTCCGGGTTCTGGCAAAACATTCAGCGTCATTGACCGGATGGTTGAAAGTGCATTCCAGCAAGGTTTTCCTGCCATTATTTACGACAAAAAAGGAGACCAGATGAAAGTGCTTGCACCCCTTGCAGTGCGCTATGGCTACGATGTGCAAGTGTTTGCGCCAGGGGAAGCTTACAGCGGCACTATCAATCCTCTGGATTTTATGAGAGATGCACAAGATGCAGTAATGGCAGCAGAAATTGGACAAGTTATTGCTCGAAATGCTAGTCCGGGGGAGAGTAAAGGCAATGAGTTTTTTGAGAAAGCAGGCGAGTTGATGGCGAAGGGTTTAGTGCAGTTGGCAAAAAGCAGTCCTTACCCGGATTTAGCTTTTGTGTACGCAATTATTCAACTGCCTGATTTGGTCAAGCGCATCGACCACGCCGTTCACCGACCCGACGGTCATCCCCTCAAAATGGACAGGTGGATTGCCTCTAGTTTTTCGCAGTTATTAAGTTCAAAAGATGCTGAAAAAACAGTGGCGGGCATTAAGGCAACCGCAGAGGCAACCTACTCCAGTTTCATTCAAAAAGATTTGCTGCGGGCATTTATTGGTCGCAGCACCATTCCGATTGCTTTAGAAGGCAAAAAGTGCATTATTTTTAAATTAGATGACCAAAGACGCACTGTAGTGGGGCCGCTGTTAGCTGCTGCTATTCATTTATGTGTGGTGTCTAATTTGAGTCGGGTACGTTCTGACCCATTTTTGTACTGCTTAGACGAGTTTCCGTCTCTCAAGTTTGACAGAATGGATCAGTGGGCTAACGAATATCGTTCTGCTGGCGGCGTGCCGATTGTTGGCATTCAATCCCTCAATCAACTCTATAATCTCTATGGGGATAAAAAAGGGGCGGCGATCGCCAGTGCTCTGTCAACTCACGTCTTGTTCAACCCCGGTGACTTTGACACAGCGGAAAAATATTCCAAGCGGTACGGGGAAGTGGAAGTGCTGGTAAAAAATCGATCGACCGGCAGTTCGACGGGGCAGCAAACGAGCCGTTCTGTCAACTGGAGCGAACAGTTGCAACCCACATTCCGCAGTTCTGGCTTTGATGACTAAGGATTTTCATACCTTCACTGTAGGAAAAATATCTGTGCCTA
>NZ_JAUBTR010000030.1:44885-80560 GCF_036705045.1 Microcoleus sp. BR0-C5 | reverse complement strand
TAATGACTAATGACTAATGACTAATGACTAATGACTAATGACTAATGACTAATGACTAATGACTAATGACTAATGACCCAGGAATTTCAAAGGTGGTACCCGCCACGTGATTTATCCGTGGAATCAATCCCAAATCGAAAATCGAAAATCCTCAAGCCCCCGAATTTATCTCGCGCAAGTCAATCTAAAATCTAAAATCTAAAATCGATTGACTATTCTTCAACTTCTTTGATCTTAGTTTTTCGTTCTAAAATCTCCTTAAGCACGAGGGTAACAACTGCTAAAAGACCTAGAACTACCGCAGCAGAAAATGCGGCTTGCGTCGCATACTGCTTGTAAGCATCCTCTACAAACAAAGGCAAAGTTTGCGTTTTTTTAGCAATATTTCCCGACACCACAGAGACTGCTCCAAATTCTCCCATTGCTCTAGCATTGGTCAAAATTACTCCGTAAAGCAATCCCCAGCGAATACTGGGAAGGGTGACATTCCAGAAAATTTGCCAGTCATTTGCTCCCAAAGTTTTCGCCGCCTCTTCTTGATCTGTTCCCACTTCTTCCAAAACAGGAATTACTTCGCGGGCCACAAAAGGCAAGGTAACAAAGGCAGTAGCCAGCACCATCCCAGGGAAGGCAAAAATAACCTTAATATTGGCCGCCTCCAGCCACTGCCCGAACCATCCCAGCCGACCGTAAAGCAGTACAATCATTAAACCTGCAACTACGGGAGAGATGGCAAAAGGCACGTCTAAAAGGCTAATTAATAGCGTCCGACCCGAAAATTTGTTGCGACCAATTACCCAGGCTGCACACAAACCGAATACTGTATTTATAGGCACAACTATCAGAGAAATTATCAGGGTTAGTTGGGCTGCGTGCAGAAAATCTGGCGAGGTTAAGTTAGACAAAAATGGCTCAAATCCCTTTCTGAAAGCTTGATAAAAAACGTTGAGAGTGGGGATAAATAAGACAAGAGCGAGATAGCCGATCGCAATTCCGATTAAAGTTGGTTTTACCCAAGCTTTTTCCTGACGCCGACTAGAACCTGCGGGCGGAAATTTGTAATCAGCAGGTGAATTGATATTAGCCGTCATAGCGTCTTCTCCATGCTTGTAAGAGATTAATGGCGAACAGCATTGCCAGGGAAATACCTAACATGACAGTACCGATAACTGTTGCTCCTGCATAGTCGTACTGTTCCAACCTTTGAAAAATTAATACTGGGGCGATTAAATCTTTGAACGGTATGTTAGAAGCTACAATTACAGTAGATCCGTACTCGCCAACCGCTCGCGAAAATCCGAGTGCTACTCCGGTTAAAATAGACGGAAATAGCGGTGGCAAAACTACTCGCCAGAAAGTTTCAAATTGAGAAGCACCTAAGCACCAAGCTGCTTCTTCGATATCTTTTTCCATCTCGTTTAAAACTGGCTGTACGGTTCTAACGATAAATGGCAAGGAAATAAATATCATCGCTATACCTACGCCCAATCGAGTAAACGATATCTTGATTCCCAAAGGTGCAAAAAGCGAACCAATCCAGCCGTTATCGCTGTAAACAGTGGCGAGAGTTAAACCGGCGACGGAGGTGGGCAGTGCAAAAGGCAAATCGACGATTGCATCTACAATCCGTTTTAAGGGAAAGTCGTAGCGGACTAAAACCCAGGCAATTAATGTGCCGAATACTCCGTTAATTAATGCCGCAATTAATGCCGTAAAGAAGGTGACATCGTAGGCGGAAAGGGCGATCGGACTGGTGGCAATTTTCCAAAATTCGGCTGGGTTTGCTGTGCTGGCTTTCAGTAGCATTGCTGCAACTGGGAGCAATAGCATTAAGCTGAGGTAGCCTAGGGTGATTCCCCAAGGTAAGGTGATTTTTCCGATCGCCTTTTTGATATTTTCGATCGGAGATTGAGGGTTACTGATTGCAGATGATCCAGCCATAAGTCAATAGTTTTGAGTGGGAAAGAATAAGTGCTGTAGGGGCTGGTTTTACCAATAATAATTGCCTAAAACCAATCATCTCGTAAACCCGCCCCGACCACTACTGTCTAATTGAACCTTGAATTTTGTCAAAAACAGCTCCGTCATCGAAGAATTTCTTCTGAATATCTCCCCAACCTCCTAAGTCTTGAGCTGTAAATAGGGTTTTGATGGGGGCATATTTTTGGACAAATTCTGGTTCCGCCGCTACTGTCGCATCTACTGGGCGGAAGCCTGCTTTGGCAAATTCTCGCTGAGCTTCTGGGGTGTACAGAAACTTGACAAATGCTTCGGCGACTTCGCGAGTACCGTGTTTATCAACGTTTTTATCGACAACGGCAATGGGATTGTCGATCGAAACATTGACTTCGGGAATACTATAAGTCGGTTTTTCGCCTTTCTCACCAGCCAAAATAATCTCGTTTTCGTAGTTAATTAAGGCGTCGCCTTGCCCTTGTTTGAAAAATACATCGGTGGCTTCGCGGGCGTCTTTAGTCAGAATGGGGACGTTTTTGTAGACTTTAGTAGTCAAGTCTAATGCTTTGGTTTCGTCTCCTCCGGTTTTAACAACCGAACCCCAAAGTGCGAGGAAATTCCAGCGGGCAACGCCTGATGTTTTAGGATCGGCAGTAATCACTTTTACTCCGTCTTTGCTTAAATCTTCCCAGGTTTTGATGCCTTTGGGATTGCCTTCGCGGGTGACTATTGCTCCTACGGATTTGCTGACTATGCCTTCGTTGGGGACTTCTTTTTCCCATCCGGGCTCAATGAGTCCGGCTTTTTCGATTTTTGCGGTGTCGAGGGCGAGGGCTAGGTGTACGATGTCTGCTTCTAAACCGTCAATTACGGCGCGAGTTTGGGAACCGGAACCGCCGTAGCTTTGGTTGAAGGTGACGGTTTGGCCTTTTTCTTTTTGCCATTGTTCTACGAATTTGGGAATTATCGCTTCGTGGGCCGCTTTGGTGACGGCGAAGGATACTAGGGTTAATTCTACGTTGCCTTTGTTGGCTGCTGGGCTAGCACCGCCTGGAGTGGCTGCGGGGTTGTTGGTGGTTCCCTGGCCGCAGGATGCAACGGCTAGACTTAAAGTTATTCCCACTAAAAATAGCGATACAAATCTTTTCATGGCAGTAAATGATTGATTTGTGCTGGCTGATCGCTGTTGCAGCCAGTAAAGGTGTTGAGTTAGGCGTTGCCACGGGCTCATTATATTTGTTCCTCTAGATAAAGTACGGTTCTTAGGTCGGAATACCGTAATTATGGTTGTGAAGTACGATTATAGACAAGAGCGAGTCAAAAGGCAACAAAAAAAACAAATTGGGGGAACTCAGGGTCGATCGCATATCCTGAAGTCTTTTCCGTCGGTGTTTTTGAGTCAGATTCGGGGTAAAATGTAAAGTGTATAAATAAATATTATTATTAAGTTAAGGTGCTAAGCTGGCGCGGCTGCACGATACGCCTGCACGATACGCCTTACGACTACGATCGGCTGATCGCCCAAATCTAATAGCCCTGCCAAGAGTCCCCGCCCCAGGCAGGGCTGTTTCATTCTCACCAAAAACGAGGTTTTTGTAGGGGTAGTGCTAAGAGTGCCTACCCCCGCCACCAACCATCGAATGGGGGTTTCAGGCCAAAAGGGCCGGCACTCTTGGCACGGCCCCTACCAAGAATGAAACCGCCCTGCAGCCCCAGGGGGATATGTCTGACTCGCGCGATCGTCCTTAAGTAAGAAAAAGTTTTAACTGGTATGTCCTTACCCCGCCCAGTCTCAGACACCCTAATTGAACTGTTGAAGCCTGTAGCCTCTGAATTGGGAGAAAGATTGGGAGCAAGCGCTGTCAACGAACGCTATGCAGAAATTGAGCCCTCTGGTTCTTCAGCTTTAAACCAGCAAATCAAAAAAGACCCCCGCTGGATTAAAGCACAAGTAAGATATTTGCAGCGGCAGCAGGCCAGAGAACAAGAATTAATCGCGATCGCCGACGCAGAAGAAAGGGTAAAGGAAGAACGAGCTAATCGAATTAAGGCACAAGAAGTAAGAGATAAGCGGGCAATTAGCCGACTTTGCCGCGACTTAATGCGGGAGTTTCAATCAGAAGCAATTCGAGTTAAGCTGAGCGAAATTCAAACTCTTTGGGACAAGGACAACTGGTTTTCTAATTTGAGCAGGCAGGAAACTGAACAGATTTTGCAGCAGCAGCAGCACCGATTGCTGCTGTTAGTTGCTCCCGCAAAAATTAGCCAAGATTGCCCCGATTCGTTTCGCCACAATCTGAATATCGAGCTGCCGGCTAAGTTAAGAGCTTTTTTGAACCAGCACTACCCCCCGCACGGAGATTTGTGCCCGGTTCAGTTTTACGGAGACTATTTCAAAAAATCCATTTCTGATATTGATGTGGAGCGGTTGCAGACTGTGTTGTCTCCCGTACCGACAGCTATACTGTACAGCGATATCAGCGATTATGAAGTTAATTTTCATGTTGGTTTTTGGGGAGTCATCAATCAGAGCGTTTCTCTAGTAGCGATGCAGGCTTGGAATTGGGAAGAGGTTTATCAACAGTTGGAGGCAGAGGGAAAAGATAGAAAGCTGAGCCTGCGGATTATTCGGCAAATAATTGTGACTATTCACAAGTTATTGGCGGCTTTTTTAGCTGATTTGTATTATTTAAATATCGATTTTACTCACGAACCTCAGCTATTTAATTTAGAGGCGGAATTTGCTCAAGAATGGTTTTCTAAAGATTGGGCAAAACCGTATATTGAAACTCTTAAAGAAATTCAGGATCAGCAGCGAATAGTCTCTAAGGGAGAGATGCGGCGGCTGGCGCTGCGAGAGGCGAAAGCTAGGGCGGAACGCCAGCGTTTGGAGGAGGCTGAACTCAAACGCAGAGAGGAAGCTGAGGCGGCAGCTAAGCGGGTGAAGGAATTAGCTCACAAATTAAAACATCAGAAATGGCGGTGTGTATATACGGTGCCAGGACATTCATCGTTTGTGAATTCTCTGGCGATTAGCCCTGACGGCAAAATTTTGGCTAGCGGTAGTTGGGATAAAACTATTAAGATTTGGAATTTAGAAACAACGGAATTAATTGGCACTCTGACGGGACATTCCGATCGCGTAAATTCGGTTGCTATTAGCTATGACGGAAAAATGTTGGTCAGCGGCAGTTCGGACGAAACAATTAAGTTTTGGAATTTGCACAGCGGCGATTTGCTGTGTACTTTTCCGGGACATTCTATGGAGGTGAATTCGGTGGCGATTAACCCGAAGGGCCTGGTAATTGCTAGCTGCGGCGGCGCTGATAATACGATTAAGCTGTGGAATTTGCGGAGTGGTGAGTTACTGCGGACTTTGAGGGGTCATTCTGACAATGTGAATGCGGTGGTTTTTAGCCCGGACGGTAAAATATTGGCGAGTGGCAGTTCGGATGCGACGAGCAAGGTTTGGGATGTGGAAAGTGGCAAGTTGCTGCGGACTCTTTCGGGGTTGAATGTTGGGGTGAATTCTGTGGCGATCGCGCCGGATGGTCAGATTCTTGCTAGCGTGAGCAATGATTATACGATTAAGCTGCGAAATTTGCACACGGGCAGTTTGTTGCGGATTTTAAATACTAATTCTGGGAGGGGAAAGGGTGTAACGAATTTAGGAACGAATGAGGCGGTGCATATTTTGCAGAATTATGTGAGTCGAGGCGAGTCGGTTGCTATCAGTGGGGACGGTTTGACTTTGGCTAGCGGGTGCGATGATAATACGATTAATATTTGGAATTTGCAGACGGGGGAGTTGTTGACCAGTCTGAAGGGACATTCGGGTACGGTGTATTCGGTGGCGATCGCACCTTCGGGCAATTTGCTCGCCAGCGGCAGTGCGGATCAGACGATTAAGATTTGGCGCTGCGATTAGTTAATTGGTAGTGGGCTGTCGGCAGCGGGCAGACAATTCCGGTTTGGCCCTTACGGGGAGGGGTTTTGAGCGAATTTGAAAAAAAATTGGCTGGGGGGGTTGCGCTAATGACTATAAGTTTGCTATATTAATTTTCACTGCTGGTGTAACTCAGTTGGTAGAGTAGCTGATTTGTAATCAGCCTGTCGCAGGTTCAAATCCTGTCACCAGCTTTATAGCTCAAACCAAGGTTAGATAAGACTTCTAGCCTTCTGCTCATTTCTAGGTATGAAGTGGGTCTAGAACCACAATACCTGTTTCATACCCAACTAAGCTATTAAAGCTTGGCTTTATAAGTAAATCAAAATTATTTAGATAGAAAGATAATTACTGCCTAATAACTCTACTTGCCTAGACCCTAAGCTGTCACCTCTCACTCTATCCCTCTTAAATCGAGTTTTAAGGCTCCTCTACACAATAAATGTAGATTCATACCCATACGTCCCTTATCGCTCCATATAGCTCAATCTAGAGGGATATAATATGATTTGTTTTAGTTATAGAATCTTGAGTTGTCATTGAAATAAATTATGTAATAGAAGCACATAGAGAAAGCGGGTTACTCTAACCTCAACCATTTAGCTATCGTCTCTACTCTGTTCTTATAGATTCTCATATTTCATATATACTTTCCTATATCACTTTTTACATATAATGTCCTATCTTAGTAGTGTATATATACCTGTTTCATTTATTATAAGAGGCTATCCTTAATTTATTAAATAATTCGTTCTCCAAATAATACTCTCTCAAGTCTTTAGACTTTCCCACTAATTGATGTAATGATTCTTTATAGATACTATCTACGCTTTCAGGGTATACCTTTCCTTCTAGAGTTAATCCGTCATTTCCAAAACTTGCTTTACGTGCGCGCTCAGTCAGGTATGCTATAAAAAGCAAGAATAACTTAACAACCCTTGGGGGATATACCTTTTTAGAACTCATAATGTTAAAGAATGTACTAAACTTCTCTGACTTCAACCATTGAAAAAAGAAGCTGTATAAATTCTCACTCACAATAGGTTTGTAGTAATAGGGGTTTATAGGTTTGGCGATGGTGGTCTTAGTCATGGAATAAGCAGGTAAAGGATTCCATTTAATAGTCCCATACACCATTAAAGAAAAAGTTGCTACGACTGTTGTGTTGTGCCATAGGGTCAAATGCTCATCACCCTCTTCATTTTCATGCCAGCTAATGCTGATTGTTTCTAGGGGTTGCCCTATAATTTCTTTGTAATTTACCTCTCCCTTTTCGTTTTCTGTAGTATGGCACAAAATATATTGTAGCTTAATTGTCTTTAGCTTAATTATTTCTAAAGCTTCTTCTTGCCAAGGCCAGTTTTTGCCGAGACAAAGTAGCAGCCCAAAACTAATTATTGGTTTTTCTAGGTTAGTATCTTCTGCTACTACCTCCTCTCTAATTTCATGTTGATTAAAACTCGTTAGACTTTCTTGTGCTACTTGATATTCTTTTTCCCACTCAGCATAACGTATTAATTCAATGACTCTAGAGCGAACTCCCTCGAAATCGTTATTAAGGTTGACCTCTTTATTTAATAATAAAAACACATAGTAAAGGATGTTTCCTAAAATATTCTCACTAGCAGGAAGGCACAAGTAATGAACTATATTTGAAAAAACTTGACACTGTATTTCAGAGGATTTATTCTGATACGAAGATAATGCAAATTTTTGAATATGTTCCCTTTCCTTGTAAAACCGACTCAACCATAAATTAATATCAATTTTATATTGATTAACTAAGCTTTTACCTTGCTCTATCCGATCGAGTAAGATTTCACGGTGTCTGGCATCGTCAAACTGAGAGCAGGAAATTTTTTGATATTTAATTATCCCTTCGTCAATAATGTCTTGAATTTTTTTCTGAAACTTTTCTAAACTTTGTTTTTTAGCCTCTGAATCAGTGTTTTGTGTACTGTCATGGCTCTTGGTTCTCAACCAACAATCATTCTTGCCTGTATCTTTGAAATGAGAAAAGTGAGCAGCTCTTTTTATACCGGACTTATTAAAATCCCTTGGCTTCTTTAAAAAAACAGCTTCTCCACATACATTACAAGTTAGAAGTAAATTCACATAGGCTTGATAGTTTAGTCTATCATCATCAGGTGTAAATTTTTTATTTAATAAGATAGATGTGGCAGATTCCATAAAAATTAACCCCCTTGTTTTTGGTAATTATCATTATGAATTTAACAGTAATCCTCTGGCATATACTGTGACTTAAATCACCTCATTGTCTGACAACCTAAAATGCTATAGCAATAGTTTTAGCTATTTATCAGTAGGTGATTTTATCCTGAGAAGTGTAACTATGTAACTATGTAACTGTAACTCAACTAACTTTAACACCCTGGGATATTTATTTTCTCCGGGTCTATCAATTAACTAGATTGACCGATCGCTTTAAACGATTAGTTAAAATTTTACAGTTACACGGTTACACAGTTACAAAATAGCTGAACCCCCTGATATATAAAGGATTCAGCTTGCAACTCAACCGTAACTGAGAGATTATCTAGTTACAGCCACAGGTACTTGCCAGTATTTACCCGACTTACCGTTGACTCTACTAGCTTTAGTTGGTTTTTCTAAGCCTAAACCTGTCAGAATATTAGTAATCCTTTCTGCATCTTTTCTAGTCCAAGACTTAGGTTCTTTTCCTATAGCCTGTGTTAAGACATCACTAAAAACAAAAGGCTTTTCTTGTTTTTCTACCCAATCAGCTACTATATCTTCCCACATATCATTTGCTTCATATTTTTTATTTACGGCATTAAGCATTTCTTGCTCAGTTTCATTTAAGTAGATAGGATAGTTATCTTTGTAGGCTTTAACAGCACTAGCCCAAATCAAATCTCTATTTTCTTTTACCCATTCAATATCAATTTTCTCGTTTACATCTACGCACCAAAATCTTCTATTGCCTGTAGCATCAACTAAAAACTTATCTTTATTCGTTGTACCTACCAGAATAAACTGTCGATCAAGTGTAATCGGTTTGCTATCATAGGGTTTACGAAGAGTGTCGCTTTGCTGAGTAATAAAAGCTTTTAACTTACCCATCTTACTCGCAGTCAGAGTCTCTTCACACTCTCCTAGCTCAATAATCCACTTACTATGACAAATCATTAACTCATCTTTATTATAAGCTTGCAAAGACATAGAGGTAAATAAATCTTCTCCCGCTAATTCCCTGAAGAAAGAAGTCTTATAAAAGCCTTGAGAACCTTTAAGTAAAAGTACAGTATCAAATTTAGTACCAGGCTTTAACGCTCTCGCTACTGCACCTACTAAAGTCTTAGGTAAAAATAATCCTTCTAAGGAATCAGGGTCAATATGTAGGACTTTCTCATTAAGCTCTCTAAAAACATCTTTGTAGTCTATATCTGGGAACTTAGACTCGCATTCACTTAAGTAATCCTCTAAGGGAGAGAAGAGATTTTTACTAGCGTAGATGTGGGCTAGCTCCTGGATGTACTTATCATTCTCTAGAACAGTATTATGGTGGAGAGAAACCTGATGCCTAAACTTAGGTAAGTCAAATAGTTCTCCATCCAAGTAAATATCCTTGGTGACTTTGTTAAGGCTTAAACGCTCAGCAAAGTTATTAGCAATAATTGCTTCGGTTTCTTTGTAGTTAGTCATAAAAAATAGTCAAAAATATAGAGGAAATCATCATATAAACACCCCTCAAATGTTCTAACGGAGATTGCTATGGCAAAATCGCTAGAAACCTAGAACCTCTAAGTTCTTGCTTGTAAGACAAGAAAATAAGAGACTCCTAAATTGTCAAGGTTCAGTGTTTACCTATTACTCATTATAGAAAGTCGTTAATTGAATCGACAGAGTAAGCAATGTAAAAATAACCGTATATCATGTTCGGTTTACCGTACCAACGCACATCAATGAAAAGGATAGAAGTTTTTCGCCTCTATCCTCTTGATTTTCTTGTTTATTTACGAGACTTACAACTCAGGTAAGGTTAAATCCTTTCTAGCTGCTAGGTAGTGGTCTAGAATAACTTGAGGACTATTGCCTACCAGTGCTGCTACTGTAGATGGGTCATAACCATCCCGAATTAAGCGAGTGATGAATGAGTGCCGAAGATTATAACAGGGTAGGTATTGGCTAATTTTTCCAGACTGGTACAGTTTGATTACTACAGGACGCCATTGCCGATTGAGAAAATTATCTTGATTTAGATATCCTCCCTCTACACTAGGAAAGACTAGATTATTTTCATTTTGACGTTTAGGAATCCGTCTTAAGAAGCTAAGAAGTTGGTCATTGCAAGGGAAAATTCGAGTATTGTAGGTTTTAGTATCCTTTAACTCTCCCTTTGAGTAGGCTTTGCTAACCACTATCACAGTCCTCCCATTTCTTTCTTTGATATCATTCCAATTGAGAGCTATTGCTTCCTCTGGTCGGAAACCTGTTAAAGCTAGAAACTCTACATAACCAGAGTAGTAAGAATGAGAGTAAGCACTAGCAGGTGAACAGAATTCATTACTTGAGAATGACTGAATAATGCTTTTAACTTCTTCAGGCTCAAAGCATTCTTTAGAACGTTTGCTTTTTTGTCCTTTAGGCAGTTGCTTTTTGAGATTGTGATAGGGATTATCACTGATTAACTTAGTTTCAACAGACCAGTTGGAGGCAGCATTGATGTTAGCAATTGCTTTTTTTAGGGTGCTGGAACTGTAATGCTCCAATAATTCCTGCAATAGTAAGTGAGGATTGTCAAGGTCAAGAGCTTCACTGGAAACTTTAGCTAAGCACCTCTCTACTTCTTTCCAGTCTTTTTTTTGAGTTGTCTTAGCTACTCGCTGTACATTCGCTTCCTTGTAATGTTCCCAAACATCAGCTAGATTAAGCTTAGTTACCCGTTGTACAGGTGCTAGTGCTTGTGCGTATTTAGGGGAATATTTCGCTAGACTCTCATCGAAGCGTTCCATTAGGATATCGCTATTGATTTCTTGAGCCTTAGCACTGGCTACCTTGAGAGTAGTATCAGTGTCAGCTTTACCCACTGTTATCACGTAACGTTTACCATTAAACCGCCAGCGAATACGATAACTACCTTGGAATCGCTCTACCGAAACCTTACCGTACTTAGCTACTACACCATCTTTGTGGTCATCAGGGGTGATAAACATGATTTTGGGTATGGGTAAATTTCATACCCGCCTCATACCCAGTTTCTTTGACAGAGGGTATCTAGTAGAGCTTCAAGCCGTTGGTTTACCTCAAAAGTAGTTAAAGCTAGCTGATTTGTAATCAGCCTGTCGCAGGTTCAAATCCTGTCACCAGCTTTACTCTAAATTCTCTAAATGTTTGTATCTTAAATCCCCCACTTCTTGGAGAAGTCGGGGATTTTGGTATTCTGTTTTTTAACTACCAGCCGGGAAGTCCCGGGCGTATATTTAGAGGGGATTAATCAGAGCGCTCGGCCCCGTACCCCGTTGGGAATTACGCCCGCGTGATGAAAGGCTCGTCGGGTTTCGGTACGGAAACCGACAATTATTCTTTTATACCCCAAGATGCTCGGGACATACTCTGATACTATATTAGCAAGTGGGGGTGGAACTACCTCACTATAAAAAGCATGAGAAAAAAAGGAAAAAGAAGCCTGCGGTCTAACTTTACTCAGTTGACCGTCAGGTTTGTTCACGAAATCAGGAGACTGCACGTGCTGTTTCCCTACAATATTACAATATTATTTTGGGGTAGGGACACCGCACCGTGTCCAAGGCGTGTCAACCTAAGCTTTCAGCCCGCCCAGCCCGTTAGTCAGCCCGCGAGTCCGCCAGGGAAGGAATTCCCTGGCGGACTTTCGCTTTGACCTTAAGTTGACATCTATGAGCATTGCGGTGTCCTCGGTATCATTCCGGTGCAACCGGAATTGATATCACACAGGGTGCGGCGGCTTTTTTCAACCATTCAATTGTTGCTGCATCAAGTACGGGTTCGAGTTTCTCGACTACCGAAGCGTGATAATTATTCAACCATGCGAGTTGAGTCTTTGACAGCCGATCGACATTTATCAATTTTTGCTCAAACGGAATATACGTCAGCGGTTCAAATCCGTACCAAACCAAACCGTTTTTTGAGGGCATTTCCCTGACAACATAGAGATTTTCGATGCGAATTCCGCCCCATCCCGGTTCGTAATATCCCGGTTCGATGCTGGTTACCATTCCGGCTTCCAGGGGATATTGTACCGATTTGCTGATGCCATTGGGCCCTTCGTGGCCTGCTAAAAACGCGCCCACTCCGTGCCCTGTACCGTGTCCGTAGTCTAGCTGTTCTTGCCATAATACCGCACGGGCGATCGCATCTAATTGCGCTCCCGTTGTTCCTTTGGGGAATTGCTGCATTGCACAGTTGATGTGCGCGATTAACACTGTTGTGTAGTGTTCTATTTGTAGCGCCGTCGGTTCTCCGATACTTACTGTTCTCGTATCGTCGGTTGTACCTGCTAAATATTGCGCGCCTGAGTCCAATAACAGCAGTTCCCCCGGTTTTAACGTTATTTCTGGGCTGGGGGTTCCGTAATGTACGATCGAGCTATTGGCTCCCGCACCGGCGATCGTTCTAAAAGTTAAAGTCTGAAAATCAGTTTCTTCCTGGTAAAATTTTTCGATGCTTTCTTTGACATCAAACTCGGTCACTACCTTACCATTTTCTAGCTGTTCTGTCAACCACTTTAAAGCCAAAGTTTTCGCTCGACTTGCTTTGAAATTGGCTGATTTCATCTGCTCAATTTCTACGGGATTTTTGCGAGCTTTCATCCCTTCTACCGGATGTGTCTCAAAAACTATTTCGATGTTGTAAAATTGCGCTTGTTGATGGTTTAATATTAACTGGTACGTGCCTGCTGTGCTGTGTTTCGGGTCTAAAAGTACCCGAACTTTATGTGGCAAATTTACGCAACTTTCTAATGTATGCGGATAGTCTGCGTAAGGAAGCAAAGTTACATCCGCCCGCAATTCTTGCTTAATTTCTAGTGAAATTCGTTCGGGATTTGTAAACAAAAACGCTGAATCTGTGGTGACAATGGCATAGGAGATGAAAATAGGAATGTGGGGAATATCCGAGCCTCGGAGATTGAACAGCCACGCTATTTGATTCAGGTTGGTAATCGGAAGCACATCGATATTGGCTTTTTGCATCGCTTCCCTGACTCTGGCTAATTTTTCGGCGGCGGTTTCTCCTGTCAGGGATACAGGTAAGCTAAATATGGGCTCTGCATCAATCGCGGGTAAAGTCTCTGCTGTTTGCCAAGAATTTTGCGATCGCACTTTGTCTGTCAAATTCTCCCGGATTGCTATGAGTTCAATCTCCGCAGTTGCAAATTTTTTCACCCAATTTTGATATTGCTCTGTCGCTACGGTAAATGGATCAAAACCCATGCGAATTTTCCTTGATTTTTCTGCCGATTCTACAGCCAGCTTTTCTAAAGTTTCAATTAAAGTTAAATTTGCTTCTAAGCCGACTTTCGATATTTGAATAATTCCCGTATCGACTTGCAATTCGGCTTGTTCGTAATAGCGGGAATCCACAAACAGCCAAGCGGAATCTTTGCCAACCAACAAATCCCCGGCGGAACCCGTAAAACCGCACATCCAAGCTCGTCGCTGCTTGGCTGCTGGAACTGATAAATTTAAGTGTTCGTCAACCGCTGGGATTAAATAGCAATCTAATTCATAATCGGCCATCAAATCGCGCAAGTCTGCCAGTTTTGCAGCGGAGGTATCTTGAATATTTGTATTGGCTTTTAAGTTCGTGGCAACCATTTTTCAATTTCCTCTTTTACTTGTTTAAAATTGTCTTCAAACCTTTAACTAATCTCCTAATACCTGCGGTGGCGGTTGCTTTTTCCAAAGCACCGTAAGCCACCCGCAAATAGCAGCCGTTATCCATGCCGAAGGTTGTACCGGGAAGCACTGCTACGTGATATTCGCGAATTAATTGTTCTACTAATTCCATTGTATCGATTTCAGTATCAACTTTCAAGAAAAAGTAGAACGCTCCGCAGGCTGGGGAAATTGTACACAAGTTTTGGATGGTATTGAGTTCGCCTAATACGAGTTGTCGCACAGATGCGATCGCCCTTACATAATTATCGCAGTAACCTCTACCAACTTGCAAGGCTCCCAGGGCTGCATACTGAGAAATTACTGGGGGACAAATTAAGATTGTATCTTGAATCTTTCTCACTGAAACGAGCAAGTGTTCTGGGATTACCATATACCCGATCCGCCAACTCGCAAAACCGTAGGCTTTGGAGAGGCTAAACAGAGAAATTGTATGTTCGCTGCTATTGGGAAAAGCGGCGGGCGAACAGTGTTTGACACCGTTATAAGTAAAATATTCGTAAGCTTCATCGCTGATGTGATAGATGTTGTGCTGGCGACAAATTTCGTTAACTTCCCGGAGTGCTTCGGAAGGATAAACAACACCAGTGGGATTATTTGGCGAAATGGTAACTATGGCTCGCGTTTTGTCGGTAATGGCTTTTTTTATAGCATCGATATTAAGTTGATAGTTGGCGTCAGTTTCTACTATGACTGGTCGGCAATTTGCCATAATTGCCGCCATTTCGTGGTTGAAGTAATAAGGGGCTTGGATAATAACTTCGTCTCCCGCCGAAGTGATGGCGAGAATGGCATTGGTAAATCCCATGTTGCTGCCGGCTGTAACGACAATGCAGTTTTTGCTGTTAATTTCTATGTTGTTATCTGTTTTGAGTTTGGCTGCGATTGCATCTTGTAATTCTGGAATTCCTTCGACGGCTTTGTATTTGTGATTGTCTGGATTTGCGAAAAATTTGGGTATTTTTTCAAATGATTCTTGTGGCGGGTTGTAGTAAACTACGCCTTGTCCTAATGATATCGTTCCTGGATTTTGGCGGATCAGTTCGCCAACTACTGGAATTATTGGCGACTGTACCGATTGCATTCGAGTCGGGGGATTTTTCATATAATATTTGTTTTTTGGGGCGTTAAGTAAATTGACATAGCTTACAGATTAGAACCCCGAATTATTGGATAAGTCGGGGTTGGGGGATATGGTTTTTGGGGAGATTATTTAAGGATTTACGCTATCGCAAATCCAGTAAATTGCCGTACATAAGGTGCTCGAAATGCCAACACAATATCTGTTTTAGGGACTCCAAATTCTAGAAATTGATTTGCAATTCCTGCTTCCGTAAAATCGCGCTGAATCCAAATCTTGCCATCTTTGATATCAACATGAATCGGACATCCATGAATTCGTTCTTCATCCCGCCATCCCACATACAACAATAAATAGCGGTCGCGTTCCGTATCGAAAACAATTTCAGTGGTTTCTACATCTTGCTCAGACTGCTCTGTCGCGTGTTGATGTATGACTTTCTGAACTAACTGGCGATAATCTAATCTTTCCATAATGTTATCTCCTGTCCCTTCACATGAAAAACCAGCATCTTTATTTGATATCGTTCTAACACAGTTTGAACAAACGAGTCTGTAAAAAAATCTTGATAGATATCTGTAGGCACTGCCAAATACAGCACTCGTTCTGATTCCAATTTTTCCAATGCTACTCGATAATTAAGAAATTGACCAACAGCCGTATGGAATTCTGACAGCGCCGACAAGCCCACAAAGCTTTTTACTTCTACTGCTATTTTTTGCATCCCCTTTTCCGCTGAAAGTAATTTTTCTCCTCCCAAATCAATCTGCATTTTTACTTGAGAAGTTACTTTTAGAAATAGAGGATCGTGAGTAATTGTCCATCCATCTTTCTCCAAAGCCGAACGTACTGTGTTGTGAAAGATATCTTTGGCTGACATGATTTAAAAAACTGTTTTACTAGATCCAAAAAGAGCTTAGTTAACCGATGCGTAGTACACACCCTACATATATAGTTGGTAGGATGCGGACGGCGCACCGAGAGCGCTATAAATAGCGAGCCGAACTACTTTTGACATAAGTCTTATTATATTATAATTAAACTCTTTCAATTTCTATTTTAGAACCTTGGGGGGATTTAAAAACTTTAACTTGGGCGGGCAATCTTTCGCCTAATCCTTGAACGTGGGTAATCACTCCAATCAGCCTGTCTCGCTGCCGCAAAGATTCTAAAATTTGAGTAACGCTTTCGAGAGTTTCGGTATCTAAAGTGCCAAATCCTTCATCGAGAAACAAGCTGCCCAAGTGAGTTCCTTGAGACAGTTTTTCTGACAAAGCTAAAGCCATTGATAAGGAAGTGGCAAAGGTTTCGCCGCCGGAAAGAGTGCGTACTCGTCTAGCTTCGCCACCGTTCCAATTATCTGCTACCCAATATTCGCCGTCTTGGTTTTTTAGTTTGTAGCGATTTTCGGTTAATTCTTGCAAAATTAAGGTGGCGCTGCCGACTAATTCTGCTTCTAAATGTTCTAAAATGTAGGATTGAAATTCGTTGGATTTGAGGTTCTGCGCTAAGGTGTGATAAGTTTGCTCTTGTTCTGTCAAATTTGTGATTTGGTCTGACAGTCTTTCGGCTTGTTCGAGATTTTGAGCTGCTACTTGAATCCAAGCTAAAAGTTCGGCGCGGTTGTTGTTGGCTTGTGTGAGGTTTTCTTGGGCGGTATGTTTGGCCGATCGCACTTGTGCTAAAGTATTCTCATCGGTAGTTCTGCCTGCGAGATCCTCGCTCAAATCTTTCGCCCGCGTCTCTAACTGAATTTTTGATTCGCGGTGAGAGCGAATAGCATTTTCCCATTCTGATTGTTCTTTAACTGTCGCAACCGCTGCTAAAAATGTCTCTTCTGTGAAATCAGCCGCCGTTAATTTGGCTGACCAATCCAGGTTTAGCTGCTGTTTATGAGCCTGGGCTTGTCCGAAAACTTCTCCAGCTTGTTGCTCTCTTTCTGCTGCTTGAATAACCTTATTTTGAGCAGTTTGATATGATTTTTCGGCAACTTTCAGCAGATTTGCCAAGTCTTGCTTGTCTTGTTCTAAGACTTTTGCTAAATTAGCATAAGGTTGATATTCGGTAATTTGATAAAGCGCATTTACACAACTTTGGAACTGCTGCTGGCGGCGGTCTGATTCGGCAATCGCATCTTGATATTCCTGCTGTTTAGCTGCTTGAGTCGCCACCGCCAAATTAAATCTTTCCTGAAAATTATCATATTCCAATGATACCAGTTGGAACTGCTGTTCGGTTTCCCGGTATTGGCGATCGCTCTCTTTAAGGATTGCCAACTCCTGCTGCAACCCCAAGCTTTCCCACTGAGGATTTTCCAGAACTTGAGTGATTTGCTGCTGCAATTCGGCAACTCTATTCGCAGTTAATTCGAGCATTTGATCAATTTCCGACTCTTTTTGCTGGCAAGCTGAAGCTGTACTTTTTGCCTCAGCAGCCAACCTTTGAGCATCTTGAAAAAGCTGATTTGCCCCCGCCAATTTCTGCCGCAAACCAGCGACATCGACAATATTAGAATCTGGCAAAGGAGGGAGGCTCTCGCTCTCAGGATGCACCCCCCCGCACACCGGACAAGTATCGCCAGAATTCAGTGACATTCTGATAGCAGCAACACTCTCTAAACGTGCCGCTTCCGCATTAGCGGTTTGGGCCACTTCTAACTCGCGATCGCACTCTTTTAGTCGGATTTCGGCTGCTTCTAAATTACTGGCAACCTCCACATAATTCTGTTGAGCTTTTTCCTTCTCTGCGATAGATTTATCCAACTGTTCTTGCTGAGTCTTTTGCTGCTTGGTAATTAGCTGAATTTCCATCAATAAGGGTGAAATTTGCTGTAATTGCTCTAAACGCTTTCCTCCCGGCGCATACTGTGCGAGCTGTGCCGCTGCTTGAGTAACTCGAAAACCCGCACCTTGAATTTTAGTGTTAGCAGCTTGCAGGTCTTTATCTGCTGCCATGAAAAAGCGGAGTTTTTCCTGTTGAATTTTTTGGGCAAGCGCAACTTCTTTTTCTAATTGAGCGCGTTGTTCTTCATATACTTTAGCAGCAGCTAGAGCATCTTCGCGAGCCTTAATTTGTGGCGCTAGCACCTGTTCTTTGGCTTTTGCCGCGTCAAGTTGCTGCTGCTCTACAGCCAGCTCAGAGCGAGCTTTAATTAACTGCTTTCGCGCTGCCACCGAGGCACTTTCGGCAGTTTCATACTGACTGCGAGCCGATCGCACTAAAGCCCAATCTCCCTGTAAATGATTGGCAGCTTGCGCTCTTTCTAAACGCTGTGCTAAAATTGTCACCTCGGCAGAATTAGCATTTAATTGGGTCAGTTGTTGTTGTAGCTCTTGCCAGCGAGCGATTTGCGAAAATAGCTGTTCCTCTTCATCTAGAGCCTTCTGAGCTTTCATCACAGCGCGATCGAACTGGGGCAACTGCTGCTGTAAAATCAAAAGTTGCGATCGTCTTTGATCCACCTCATCCGCCGTCGGCGCACTCAACTCAGCTAGCTGCCTTTCCACCATTTCCCGTTCCTGTTTCAGCAACTTTGCCAGCTCATTTGTTTCCTTCCGCATCTGCTCAAAAATCTCAAAGCCCGCTAGCTGCCGCAAAATTTCCCGGCGTTTTGAAGTATCCCCTTTAATAAACTCATCAAACTTGCCTTGAGGCAGAACAATTGCTCGCGTAAAAGTATCAAAATCCATTCCTAAAATCTGTTCAATGGTATTTTGAACAGCAACAATACTCGTCCCCAAAGTTTCCCATTGGCCATTTTGCCAGTTGTCCAAAATTACCTTATTTTCGGGAGATTTCGGACGAAAACGCCACCTCCGCGTCACCCGATACTGTGCCGAACCCACAGCAAAACGCAACTGCACTTTTAAATTTTCGCTGCCTTGACTTGCCAAATCACTTACTTGTTTGCCGCTGCGAGTTGTCGTGCCAAAAAGAGCGTATGTCATGGCATCTAACAGTGAAGATTTGCCCGCACCTGTAGCACCAGTAATTGCAAACAAATCGAGTTGAGAAAAATCTAAACGCTGTTCGCGGTGGAAGCTGGTAAATCCTTCGAGAATAAGTTCGATTGGACGCATACTGATTTTAGATTTTAGATTTGGGGTTTCTATTTCTCTTTACCAGGCAGAGCCTGGTAAAGCAGATCCGGAGGCTCTGCCTCGAATTTTCCTATTTAAGCGCGAGGCAGAGCCTCTGGATATTTCCAGACGGAGCCTGGGAACCAGTTATTGTATCTTTTCCTATTTAAGCGCGAGGCAGAGCCTCTGGATATTGGTTCCCAGACGGAGCCTGGGAACCAGTTAATTTGGGATTTGGGATTGTATCTTTGTTACCCATCTAATTATTAACTGTTTCCTTAAACTTCTTGTACAAGTTTTGAAATTCCTCCAATACTGCCGGTTTTGGTGTCGTTCCCAATCGGTTTTGATAATAGTTGCAAAACTCTGCTGCCGGATCGAAATTATTGGGATCGATATTAGTTATTTCTGTTGCTTCTAGCGCTGCATCTGGATAGCGCGGTTCAATTAACAGCGCTTGAGAACAGATTTGGCGCACTCGATCGGCAAGTCCGATTTGCGGACTGTCCAGTTCGACAATTACTTTCAAGAAACCCGGATGATATTGATGAGCTTGTAAAGTTTCATCAAGATTGTCGTTATGACATTTAAGCACTTTTAACGGCTTGTGGCAAGCCACAGGCTTAAATTCCACCTTTGCCTGACTTCCCGGCTCAACTTCTATCAAGCAAAATCCTTTTTCTTGTTCCGCTTCTCCAAAATCTAACTGAATCAAAGAACCGGAATAATAAGCGGGAGAAGTCTCAGAAATACGCTGGTGAATGTGGATGTGTCCGAGGGCAACATACTGAGCTTCCGGCGGCAGAGTTTGCGAGGACAGCAGGTATTTTTCTCGCGTGTAATAAGCGACTTCGGATTTGGCCAATCGAGCGCCGTCAATGCTCATGTGTCCCATGAGAATATTGACAGTATTGTCTCTAAACTCTCTGCTTAAATCTTCTAGTAAATATGCTACGATTTCGCGGTAATCTTTTCGGCGATCGGCATCGCCAGACTGCCAGAGAGAATTAGCATCTAACAGTCTTTGTTCGGAAGCAAAAGGCATGGCTCCCACACAAAGTTTACCGCTTTTTGTATTAAGAGTAATTGTGCCGCCGTCTGCGGAAAGCCTGGGTTTGCCTAAAGCGCGAACACCGGCGAGGGAAAGCAACTGCGCGATGCTGTCGATGCGGGATGCCGAATCGTGATTGCCGGCGATCGCAATTGCGGGAATTCCTGCCACTTGCAATTCGCAGAAAAAGTTATAAGCAATGCGTTCGGCGTAAGCGGGAGGGTTGGGTACGTCGAAAATGTCGCCGGCAACGAGCACAGCATCGACATCCAATGCTTTTGCTTGCTTCAAAATCTGTTCGAGGGCGATCGCAATTTCAAAAGTGCGATCGATCCCTCGAAAACGTCGCCCTAAATGCCAGTCAGCAGTATGAATTATTCGCATAGTACGAGGAGTATTTTGTTTATTTTAATACTTTGTGCGATAGCTGCTATATGAATTGATTCATTCTCCGGCTGTTATACTCACTCCGACGGTCGATTAACTCGAATCAGTAGACTTCTCAGTGTTTCTAGATTAGAAATAGCTTCATTAATGCGTACAGCCAACCGTTCCCTGTTTTGGTCGTTTGTGCAGACAATTATGCCCCTATGGTCAGAGTTAAACCTATGCAGTCGAATAAAATCCGGTCTATTTAATGTCAATAATGCACGACTATTGCTAATAGCAAAATCTAGAACTTCTTCATCCAGAATCTTTTGGTTAGCCTTCCCCGCTTCTTGAACTGTCAGGACATCATGGCCCAAATTTCGCAGTAATTTTACAACAGGAAGCGGGTATTGTTCATCTGCATAAAGACGCGCCACAGTTTATGCCTCTTCCTGTTCTCTAATTGCTCTTTCAATCTCATCAGGATATGCCTCAGCATAACTAAAAGCATTCACCAAATCTGTGGCACTCAGATCGGGATGACCTTCTAAAATATGAGCATCGGTGGCACTTTGACGGCGATAACTTACCAACAGCCAAACAGGAATCCGAGTTTTTCGGATACAGGCTTCTGTGCCCATGACACCGGGAGTCTTTTGAATTCCCGGCCAAAAGTTGCTTAAACTTTGGGCTAGGAATTGTATAGCTTGAGCCTTTTCTTCGGGAGTTAAAGCCAAGAGTTGCGGTTGCAATTCTTTGAGTGTCATCTTCGTAGTAACTGAAGTCATAAATATCAAGTTTTGTCGTCCTAGAGGTATTCTAGCACTATTATACTCACAACTTTAATTCAACCGGCTGCACATCGTGAAACCGAGTATAATCAACCACCCGCCCTCCCGTCGCCGATTGCAAAAAAATATCTACAAACCGCATATTCCACATAATTTCAGATGCCACAAAAGAATGTCGCGCATGAATAGTTTGCGAAACTGTTTCGTCAATTCCTGTTAAAGTAATTACAATTTCCGCTTGCTGTTCCATCAAGTCTTGGGCAGTAAGTTGGTACAAAGGACTGCTCTCGTCAATTGCGTGCATAACCGTCCAAGTTAAGGCAAAAACCGGAGAGTGACTCCGCATCAATTGCAAATCGTAAAAACGCCGCATAAATTCTCCTTCCGGTGTTACCTCGTCGCGGATCAAAGTAGCTCGCTGCTGCGCTTCTAAAATTTGGTTAAAACGCTGATTTGCAGTGCGGTACATCAGAGTCGGAACGCCGTTGAAAGGAGCGATCACAGCTACGCGACTGAAGATAACTCTAGCTGTTGGTCGAGAAAATCTCGAAAAAGCCAGTCCCGTCACCATCGCCACTCCCCACAAACCAAAAAGTGCTTGGATCGCGACTACACTATTAGCGTAATCCGTGCGCGGATACATAGAGCCGTAGCCGATCGTCGCCATTGTTTGGATGCTGAAATAAAAGGCATCTGGGAAAGAACCCGGCCGCGCGTTAGCAATGCAATCTCCTCCCGCCAAGTAAGCTAAGGCAAATAAAGAATTTGTGACTATATAGGAGAGACAAATGAGCATGAAAAATTGTGGCCAAGAAAGAGTTAGCAGCCTGTGGTAGAGGTCGGCAAAATGCAGGCGAGGTACTCCCAACTTGACAATATTTAAGGGAAATTGTCCTTGGCGGCTGACTAAACGAGCCTGTGGCTGCCGATCGCGATTATTTTTCATTGAGATTTGTAACTACCGCTGTGTCAATTTGTAACTATTGTTTTGACTGGGAAAACTTATCCTTTAGACTGATGTCAGATTCTAAAAATTAGGATATCAAGGAAGTTTGAAAATGGTTGAGCTTAACTGGCATGACTATCTCGTTATGGTTTCTTGTGTGGCTTCTATTGCGGGTCTAATCCTGCTGAGCGATCGCAAATCGCAGCCAAGGGACGATCGCACTTTAAGCGAAGAAATTTTGATTAAGATGAGTTTTGTTTACTCAATAGTCTACTCCATGTCTGTCTTTGCCCTAAAGATGCCTCTGCCGGAGGACAACTGGTTGTTGGCAAGTCTGAAGCTGACCACGGTTCTATCTTACTTGTTGACAGTTTCCAGCATACTCAGTCTGCCACTGCAACGCATGGCTGTTCGGCAAGTCGAAGATTAAAAAACGTGAAGCTAAGGTGTCCCGCATCTAAATTATATTTTTGGGGCGGGCTAAGAGTGCCCACCCCACAAGACTTTGGTTTCAGGTTGTTTGTAAATTTTTAATTCCCGCAGGAAGCTTGACATAACGCGCCCAAAATGGTTCTAGTCGATCTCTGCGGGATTGCAACCTGCCCATATTTTCCTCCATTCCGTTTGCTTCTGAAATCTGAGAAACTATCTTGATAGTGCCAGAAGTCAAGCCCTCAGCATCTCGCATCGGTGCAGTCCAAATACAGACATCAATTGATGAACCGTCTTTCCGCCGCCGCCGACATTCCCTAGCAACTTGCGCTTCCCCTGCCAATTCTGACTGAAACATCGCATAAAAATCTACGTTTTCATCGCTAGGGACGATCGGCAAAAGCTCCCCCACAACCTCAGACTCCTTCCAGCCAAAAACTCGCTCCGCCGCAGAATTCCACACCGTGACCAAAGCATTACTATCAACCCCGACAACTGCCAGCGGCAAAGCTTTAATTAAGCCTTGTAAAACTTGATTGGTTTCGCACAATTTAGCCTCTACCAGCTTGTGTTGTGTGATGTCCTGACAAGCACCATAAATGCCGACAGCGCGGTTCTCGACTTCATCCCACACAACTTGCCGACAATCCCACAGCCACCGGATTTCACCGGATTTGGTGACAATTCGATACTCGCTTACTTCCTTGCGGCTAGATGAACGAAGCTGCATTTGTTCCAGCAGCATTTCTAGGTCGTCGGGATGAATGCAGTCGAATTGTAAACCGCCGGAAGTTGCGATTTCTTTGGGAGTATAACCCGTAATTTTAGTAAAAGCTTCAGTCATCCATTCGCAGGCCCAGGTATTGTCAGGCAATACTTTAAAAGAATAGGCAAAATCTGAAGTCATTTGCGAGAGAATACGGTAGCGCGATTCTGATGCTCGCAGTGCGTTTTCTGCATTTTTGCGATCGGTTATATTTTGAAAAAACACCGACAAACCTTCTTCCGAGGGATAAGCCTCGACTTCAAACCAAATATTTAGCTGCGGGTAATATCCTTCAAATTTAACATTAACGTTCTCAGATACCGCTCTGTAAAACTGCTTGAAAAAAATCGTGTCGGCTGTATCAGGAAACTCATCCCAAATATTTTTACCTATAAGTTCTTGACGCCCTCTTTGCCAGCACTGCTCTGCTTTCGCGTTGAGGTAGGTAAACTGCCACTGGCGGTTGAGCACATAAAAGCCGTCTGTGATTTTTTCTAAGATATTAACGATTTGCTTTTGCGATTTTTTCAAAGCTGCTTCTGAGAACTTGCGCTCTGTGATATCGCGGGAATTGATGACTATGCCGTTGATGCTGGAATCGTGGAGTAAATTGTTACCAATGACTTCTAAATACACCCAAGAACCGTTAGCGTGGCGTTTCCGATATTCTACAGGCGGTGCAATCCCTGGCTGTTTGAGTAATTTGGCCAAATATGCTTGCCAAACAGGTAGATCGTCTGGGTGGATCAAATCGTCTTGGAATTCGCCAATTCTTTGTTCGAGATTGTAGCCTAACATCCGCTCTGCTGCGATCGAATTTTGGTCTCGGATGCGTCCGTCTGCTTCGAGAATTGTCATCAAATCGGAAGAATTTCGCAGGAGACTTTGCAGTCGGGATTCCCCTTTTGTCAGGGCCTGAGTCACCTTTCTGTACAGGATCTGGCTTTGCTCTAACTGCTGCTCTAAATGTCTGATGCTAGCAGCTTGCTGGGCAACTTTAATGTCTAAATTGCTGTTAATTCTTTCTAACTTGGCTTGGGCTTGTTTAGACAACAAAAGCGACTGAAACTCCGCAGCCAATTCTTGTAAAGATGTGGACAACTGCTCGACACTGCTTGTTAAAATCGCCTGTTTATCTACAGGTAGTTGTTCAATATGTCCCTGCAATTCCCGCACGTGTTTCAATAGATTTTGCATCATTGTAGTCAGCGCTCAAACTTATGAAGACTATTTTTTTATATTTCCAATCATAACACCTTGTTTGAGTCAAGTGTCAAAAGAAATAAATCTTGAAGTTGAGCGGTAGAGTTTTAATTTCGATGCCAATCCCTCGGCGCTGACACAGATGGATAATTCCACCAAGTTTGAGCGAACAAAAAAATATTGAGTTCAGTTATATTACTGAAAATAGTTGTGATTTTTAAAGTGTGAATTAAACACGACTGATCTCGTTTCCACGCTTCATCGGAATCATAATTTTTCGAGTTGCAGCGCGAGCGGGGACGCTCGCACTGCAACTCGCGAGCGGGACGCTCGCACTAATATTCCGGGTTTTTCAACTTCGGTCAATCGATTTTAGAGTTGAAATTTTAGATGGGATAGAGTAAGTAATTTTACGGTGAAGTGCAGAGATTGTGATGCCAGTAGGCAGATTAGGAACAGGCTTTTCGGCCTGTTCCTAAAATCAGGATTTAAAGCCCTTAGAGCTTTTCTTTTTCTCCTGTGGCTTGGATTTTGACTTATTAACTTCGCCTAAAGCTTCCTGAAATAAGTTGTGCAGGTGCAGGGGAACGCTGGCAATTTCCGGGAGTTCGGGTTCTAAGGGTTTTTTAAACTCTTGCAGCAAGGCATCTAAATCGCGATCGATCTGAAAGTCTGTGCGTCCCAATACAGTTTGCAAAATTTGTTCTAATTTCGCGGGATTAACTTTAGCTAACCGTTGCCAAATCCAGACATTAATTGCAGGATCTTCTAGATAGTTACGCACCAGCTTTTCGTAACCGGGAACGGTTGAAAAATCTTCGGCTGCTAGCAGTGCAGTAAATTGAGCGTAAGTAGACAAAAAGGTTTGTCCCCAGCGAGGATGAGAAAGTGCTGTAACCTGTTCGGCTTTCTTGAAGCGATCGGGCAATTCGACTTTCGGCATTACCATTTTTGCACTAGCATTGCTGTCGAGCATTACCTCAACTGCTTTAGCATCAGCACCTGCAGCCGCGATTGCTGCTGCTTTGACTTCTTCTCGATCGACTCCGGCATCTTCAACGATATCCGCCAGAGATTTACTTCCATCAACGCCCATATCAGCTAGGCGTTTTTTAGTGATAAATTCCTGAAATTCAGCCAACTGTTTATTCAGGTGATATCCCGATAGCGTCAATTCCTCACTGCCAAAAAATTCGGTAAAATCTTCATGGTAGTGTTCTACCGACTGCCAAGCTTGCTCTAACAATTCCGGCGCATCGCTGTACAGGTTATTTTTGTGATTTTGCTTGAAATTGCCGATCGCCACCGCCAACTTCGGCTTACCCAATTTCCCCATCAGGATGGGAGAGCTCGAAAGTATCCACCAGTCATCGGTGAGGGGAGCAATCCGAGCCCGCAAGATTTCTCCTAACTTAAAGCGAGACATTTCTGCAAGAAAATTAGGACTGTTGGGCTTAACAACATAGTGCTTGGCTGTCAGCCAGTTCGTCAGTTCAAAGCTGTCGGGGAAAAGCTGAGTGATTTCAAATAAGCCGGTGAAGCTTCTATGTCGCCAACTTTCTAGCAAGCTGCGATCGCTCTCGGTTAAATCCGGCTGACTTTCGACAAATAGGTCGATCGGCGTTTTCTCTCCGACTTTACCTTCGATGGTAAAACTGTCAATCACTTGATTTTGCTGAGCAATGTCGTAGCGCTCGCCGGTCGATCGAGCTGCAGCATAAGCTTCCAAAGCTACCGCCAACTCTCCCTCAGCATCTAGAACAAAGTCAATTAAATTTTGCTTGAGTGTCCAAGCTCTTTCCAACATTTCATCCACAAGTAATACCAATTTTGAATGAGAGGATTTAGATTAACAATTATCCGACTTGAAGCCACCGACGCTTTACGATCCGGCTGCGATTGCAGAAAGCCCATCGCGAACCATGACACAAATATGCGATCAATGCCTCAGTCCTGAATTAGTTTAATTTTAAGGCTAATAGTAAAAAAAAAATGTTAATCTCAAACGGAAGCATCCCGATTTTGTAAAAACCATTTTTTAGGAGTGCGATCGTCCCGCACAGCAATGCCTCTACGTCTTTAGCGAGTTCTCACAGCGAACCGTCGTGTGAAATAAAAATCGTGCTGAAAAATGCGATTTCAAGGGAGCATAAAAATACCCTCTCCGATGTAGAGAGGGGCTGAAAATCCCCAAAAACTTCGCTAAACTTGCGTTAAAAACTGTGCCACCTATTAACAACAGTCCAAGACGCAGCAGCCGGGTTTTTTTTATCAAACACTTCCCTCCATTCCGGTACCAGGCTAAAAATAACCGGAACGCTTGAGTTTGTGTGCGTCCAAGACTGAGAAATACTTGGCGTAAGCCCTTAGCGGCCGTCTTTGTCAATGTCGCCAGGAACAGCCCGTTCCACCCGATCCCAAGCGTCGCGCGTGGCGTGCTTAGCTTTTTCCCACTTCAGATTAGACTTACCGCGATTTGTTTCGTAGTCGCGCTGCAAATCCGGTTCGATCTCGTGGTATTTCTTACCAGTAGCGCCATAGCGGCTGTATCCCTCATAACCAGTGCGGTATGCAGGCTGATAGTCTTCGTAAGTCGCGCTAGTGTCGGCGTAAGGACGGGAAGTGTAGTTGCTTTGCCAGTAAGCATCTTCTACCGTGGGGTCGATCGCCTCGCCCACACCTTTGCCCACCAAACCGCCGCTAAACGAACCCACAACAGCGCCCACAACTGCTCCTACAGGCCCGCCGATGGCACCGCCGATCGCAGCACCTGCAGCACCCGCACCCGCCGCACCAATACCCGTTGCGACTGGATGAGCTCCCTTTTCCCCGGAAATCGGATCTAGGTTAGCATCAGGTTCATGTACCGTTTTTTTGTCATCGCTCATGATATTTTTTTCCTTTTATTTAACTGTAACTATTACTCAATTTACATTTTAAATTCCTCTGTATTCATCTGCCTTCAGGATGAATCTGCTAGCTTAAAAAGAATGGTAATCAGGATTTTTTTTCGACGCCCAAAGTCCTCTTACACCTTACTCTAAGGCGATAAGGTGCGCCGAGGCGCACCCTAGATAATTATCTTCAAGTGAGTTCTGATCTCAGCTCAATTGCGTACTCACGGAAGCTGTGTATTTACCAGCAACTTAAGTTAGATCTAAATCTCTTGATTTATTAGTTTCCTGTGACCTTTTCGAGCAAATCTTCAGCTTTTTGAACTATGCCTTCTTGCGGGTGTTCTCCCTTGTATTCCTTTAAGCTTTCGTCGTAAGCTTTCTCGACCTTTGCAGGATTTTGAGAGGTTTTGACTATTTCTTCGTAAGCTGCTTGGGGATTGAGATCCTCGAAACTTTCTGCGGGGTCAGTAATTTTAGCTTCTGGCTGCGCCTGAGTTCTGTCTTGACCTGCGTAAGCAGCCTGACTGGGTACTACCGCTAGGCTTAGCAGACCAATGAAAGCCAGCGTACAGACCAGCAAAATGCTTTGGCTCAATGTTTGTCCTAGAGCTTTTAAAACCCGCTTCATATCAACTTCTCCTCGTATTTTTTCGCAAAAATTATGGTGTTTGTCACCCCTTCACTGCGATCGCACATTTCAAAATTTAGCGATCGGGGCAACTTTTGTTGCAAGTGCTGCACCCAGATACAGCGAAAAGGGAGATTTACCGTGTTGTGAAATATATTAAACGCCTGCTCGTTAACTTTACTTCTACCAAAAGATAGATTAGTTCTCTCCGCTTCTAAATAGAAAATTTCTCACATCACGTACCATGATCAGTAACAGGCTAGGAGTGCCCGTTCCACAACAAATAAACTTTCTTGGATAACAGACCCCAAAGCCTGTTTATGAAAGGCTGATTGAGATTGCTACCCCATTTCAGTTATTCGCAACAGGAGAAACATCCCAACGGATTTAAAGCCAAAAGTTACAACCATTCTTGATTAATATCGAGGTTGCGACTCTGCATCGCTTGTTCAAATAGTTCGGTAGAAAGACCTTGCTCTACCGACCAAACGCCCGGTTTTTCCAGTTTTCCTTCTAACATTAATTGAGCTATGCTGCCAGTACCGATGCCTGTAGCGACGGCAGCACTGGGGTGTATCGCTGTCGAGCAAACTTTAGCGGGTTGACCGTTTTTGAGACCTGTCACTTGCGATCGCACTGCCACACCAACCCCACTAAAACTATTAGTAACACTGGTCATCCCATAACTGACGTAGGAGAGAAATTCAATCACGGAGTTATTTTTGAGCCAGCTAGCCGGCCAATACTTAGCAACAAACCAGGTAAGGTGATTGTAAAGGTCGGGAGACGTACCGAATTTAGTCACAACAGATTTGACGGGGAAAGTTTCGGGCAAAGTGATTGCTTCGGGCATATCAAACCAGTAAACCCCTGTTTGACCATAGGGTGCGGGAAATTCAATTGTTTCGCGATCGCTGTAGGGTTTTACTTGCTGCCACTTGCGATCTGCCCAAACCTCAAAAGGAGTTTGCAAACCTAAAAAAGTGGTTCTCATGACGGTAACGCCAGCGCCACCGGAACCTCCGACAACATAACTCAAATGGATGTGTTCGGCTTCATCTAATTGTTCCACATCTCGACGCACCATGCTGTTAGACACACCGGGGAAAATGCCCGTGTTAATAATAGCAGTAATTCCAGCATTTTTAGCGGCTTCGCGCAATTCTAAAGCTCTGCGAGTAAAACTGCGGCTGTCGCTGACATCAGTATAATTAACACCTGCTTCTATGCAAGTTTTCAATACACTGGCGTCTCGGTAGTGAAAAGGCCCCGCACAGTGAACGACAAGATTAGATTCTGAAACTGCTTTTCGCAGGGCTGCACTGTCCGCTAAATCAAAAGTTTGGTACTGCACCCGATCGGGGGGCAATCCTGGCCCAATAGAGGCTTCAGAGTTGCGTCCGGTAACAGTAATTTCCGCGTCGGTATGGGTAACAAGGTCTTGGGCAACGCTGCTGCCAATTCGTCCCCGCCCACCGACAATCAAAACTCGGTTTGCCATCGCTAAAAAAAGGGTAACGCCATCTTTCAGTCTCTCAACTTGGGGCCGGCGTTTTCATCCACATAAAGTATGAATTTGCAGTAATATTAGGGATCGAGGGCGAGATCCCGGCAATCCGCAGGCGATCCCGGAGCGAGAAATTCTCCCAAACAACCATGCCCTACAGTCAGTTCACCAGCATTGCAAAAGTAATATATTTATTTATGATTAAACAAAATAAAGATAGGTTATGACATCAGAAGGCAACATAGGGGATACAGGCATCGTAGAAAAAGCTAACCAACTGATCCAAGGAGGTTTAGCTCCAGATATGGCTACAGCACTGAAAATTCTCGAATATCAAGCTATAGAAGAGCAGAATCAAAAAGAGAGGAGGAAAATTAGAAGGACTCAGAAAGCTTCTAAAACCCGACACAGCCGTCACAGCGGTAAACAAAAGAAAAAGAAGAAGCAAAGATTTTAGTTCACTAAAACCGCCAGAAAATAAATGGACAGGAAGGAATAAAAATGATGAATAATATCATAACTAAAACACTGCTAGATGATTGCGATTCGGATAACTACTCCCTTCAAACAAAAGCACTTCTTAAGCTTGTTGATGCAGAAGCTTATGAAGCTGTACCGAAGATAGTACAATTAATAAAGTCACCCAATTCATCGGTTCGAGCTGATGCAGCAGCGGCCTTGGGTTATCTGGGAAGTGAGGAAGTAGAAACGGTTGGGCCTGCGTTAATCACTTTGCTGGACGATGAAGAAGAACTGGTTAGGTCTGAAGCCGTGGAGGCCCTTGGAGAACTTGATTATACTCCTGCGGTTCTACCTATAGAATATATTCTCAGAAATGACCCTTCAGCACTGGTTCGCGCATCAGCAGCAGAAACTCTTGGATATTTAGAAGAAGCATCAGCTATAGAAACTCTGGAGCTTTCACTGCTTGATACTAATGAAGATGAAGCAGTTCGATGCTATGCTGCTAACTCGATCGGGCTTTTAGGTACGCCGCAGCTATTGCCAAAACTTGAAAACTATCTAAACTCGGAACTTCCTTTATCAGTAAAAGCTGAATTGCTGGGAGCGAGATATTGGTTGGGTGCGAAAGAAGATATCGCGAAGCTAGTGGATTTGTTGGATAAGGCTGATGAAGATTTTGCTCAGCACATTTTGACTATTTTAACAGATTTGACGGAACGGGAGCCAACGCCAAATATTGCCAAAGATGTTCCTGATTTAGATAAAATATTGAGTGCGCTCGCCCAGCGATTTCCTTTGATGCGGCATCAAGCAAAAGAAATACTGGCACACTGATAAATCAATACAAACAAACAAACAAACGCAGATGTAATTTATCTGCGTTTGTTTGCGTCGAACTGCCCTCATCTGCGGTTGCTAAAAATCTTACTTCTCATTACTCCGAAATATCGACTTACCCTTCGCTTTCAGAGTATTAGCCGCATCTGCGAAAGTCTGGGCGAAAGGCTGCTGCGAGTGCATGAAAACGCGAGCGGTATTGCGTCCCGGCATACCCGAAATCGAGCCGCCCGGATGGGTTCCCGCCCCCGTGAGAAACAAACCGTCGATCGGCGTTTTGTAATTCGCCAACTCCGGTAAAGGACGGAAAAATATCATCTGATCCAACGTCATGTCAACGTGGTAATAATTCCCCTTCAAAGCCCCCAAACGCTCTCCCAACTCCGCCGGACTTTCCACGCGACGGCCGATAATTGAATTCTTGATATTTGGCGCGTATTCTGCTAATTTATCGATGCAGCGATCGGCAACTTTGTTTTTCAGCTCATCCGTCCAACCCGTACCGTGCTGACCGGTTCCTTCAGCATTTTCGATCATGTAAGGAGCAAAAAATTCAATCCAAGCTGTATGGTGTCCGGGAGGAGCCATTGACGGGTCTCGTACCGTCGGAAACACCACATACATCGACGGATCGGAGTCAGGAATTCTGCCGATTGAAGGCTCGCTGTGAGAAATTTCAACGTGTCTCACCGAGTCTGCAATTAAAACCGACCCCATTAAATACTCGTCTCGATGGTTCCAGCGATCGAACTTGGGCATTTCATTGAGAGCTAAGTCTATTTTGAGAATAGTCTCGTTGTTGTTAACAATTTTGCGCTCCAATCTTTCCCGCAAATCCGGGTCAGCACTGTCAACATCGCTGGAGTCCATTAAGTGCAGGAACAAGCGCTTAGCATCAATATTAGAAATGACACCTTTTGTAGCGCGGTATTCCGTGCCGCCGGCAACTCGAACTCCCACAGCGCGACCGTCATCAACTAATATTTTTTCGACGTGCTGATCGGTAAGTACCACACCGGAATAGCTTTTGACTAAATTGAGCAGCGCTTGCACTAATGCACCCGTCCCTCCGCGCGGTCTTGCCATGCCGGGATTGTGCCTCATTGCTAGCATAATTGCGCCTACCGCCAGGGTTTTTTGCGAAGGAGGCGCGCCGAGTTCTGCGGCTAATCTTGCTAGGGGTGCTTTGATAAATTCCTCGTCAAACCACTCGTTGAGAAGGTCTTCCGCGCTGGTGAGCATCGTGCGAATAAAGTCCAGCGTTTTGTCGGGGGAACCAATGACTGACAATAAATCTTTTATCTTTGAAATATCGTAGTTGCCCAAAATATCTATGATGGATTTTGGTGGCGCATTAAACATCGGAACCATTGCCCCTAAAGCCCGCTGCCAAAAGTCGGTATATTCGGCATATTTTTTAGCATCGCGCTCGTTGTAGCGGGCAATTTCAGCACAAGTTTTTTCTACGGATTTGTGCGCTAAGAAATATTTGCCATCGGGATGCGGACAAAATGCCACTGGATCGCAGAAAAGATATTCTAAACCGTATTTTTCCAGCTCTAATTCTTCTACAACTGGCCCTAAATGGATAAATTCGTGGTCGATCGCGCACAAATTGAATTTAAAATCCGGCAATTCGGGAATCGCAGCTTCAGTAGTTGCCGCGCCTCCGGGAACCGAACGTTTTTCTAACAACAGGACGGTATATCCGGCTTTGAGGAGATAAGAGGCGCAGACCAGTCCATTGTGACCGGCTCCTATGATAATCACGTCATACGTTTGCATAGATGAAGCTCTGGGGATAGGATATTTTGCTCATTTTACAAATGTTAACAACTTGGCAGTCTCTATCAAGAGAAATAGATTAATTGTCAGTAAGCCGTTTTAGCATCTTACAAAAGATGGAGCTTTGACAAAATGCTGTTGTGCGATCGCCTTATTTCTTCTTAAACTTAGAGAGCGAACGCCCTTCTCCAATCGCGCCACTATTATACTATAATTCGCCACATTTATCTGCATTAAATTAAAAACTTAAGCAAACAAGTAACAAGGAAGAAGGAACAGGAAAGGGGGCCTAGGAAATAGGGAATAGAAACAGTTTTGAGATGGCTTTTTTTCTTGCAACACGGCGAGTGGAAGGAGTTTAGCCCTAGGATGATTACTTACTCCACACTCAAAACTGCTAGCCAATTACCAATTAGTACATTGAGAAATATTACTTTAGTTCCCGCAAGGCCGCCTCAGCTTTTTTTGCACCATCATTGTTGCCTTGCTGGCGGTAAGTGTCGAGGGCTTGTTGAAAAGCTTCAATTGCTTCGGATTTGCGATCGCGCGCTTTGAGTGCCTTACCCATATTGTAATAAGCTTCTGCCCGGTCTGGAGCGAGCCTTATCACTCGCTTAAAAGTAGCAATCGCTCCTAAAAAATCTTGTTTTTCCAGTTGAATTTCCCCGATTCCTGCGTGTGCTTCCACTAAATTAGGTCGCACCGCAATAGCCCGCTGATAAGCTATCAGCGCTCCGTCGAAGTCGTTTTGAGCCTGGAGAAGTTCGCCAATTTCTAGCTGCACTTCTGGATTCCGGGGCTCCAATTTGGCAGCTTCTTCAAAAGCTCCTAGCCCTTCGGAAGTATAGCCGGCACGCAGCAAAGCAGTGCCTAATTTTAACTGGACACCGGCTTGTTTGGGAGCGAGTTCGGCTGCTTGTTGGAGCACGGTGACAGCACTGGCAAAATTTCCCTGCTGGATTAATACTAAACCCATTGAAGAATAAGCTTGCCAATTTTTCGGATCGAGGGCGATCGCCTCTTGGTATGCTTTAAAAGAACCGCTGTAATCTTTTTGCTGAAAGAGTACCACTCCCAGACCGATCCGGGCATTGACATTTTTGCGATCGAGCACAGCGGCGCGGCGATAAGCTGTGGCTGCTGCGGGATAGTTTTGTAAATTCGCCATAGCATATCCTAATGCGTATTGAAAGTCAGCATTATTCGGTTCGAGACCGATCGCTTGTTGGTAAAATTCTACTGAGGCTTGATAGTTGCCCTGACGCGCTTCTAAATAGCCAATACCCGAAAAAATGCGGGGGTTTTCCGTATCTAAACGCGCCGCTTCCTGATAAATGGCGATCGCCTTACTGTAGTCTCCTAAATCTACCAACTCGCGCCCTTGTCGCAGCAGGGCATCTAAATTTGAATCATTTTGAGGGTTGACTTGAACGGATGTTTCTGCTGAGAGCGCTATCTGCGGCGCTGCGACAGCGAATCCTGCTACTAGCAACGTACTGAATACCAAGAGACTTTGTTTGTACACGGCCATTTGTTTCAAAGAGTGTGTGGAATAAAAGAGCGAGGGGCTGTCACCTTGTTAAGCTGACAGCTTAGGGTTTACCAGGAATGTTTGAGCGGCGAGATGTAGTAAATCTACAGAACAAGACCCACTCAAAATTTTCGCGATTGAGGCCAACTGATGATTGTAACAACAACTGATATCATCCAAGGAGCAGAAATTCAATCTTACCTGGGAATTGTAACTGCTGAGGTTGTCTACGGCACCAATGCCCTGCGAGACTTCTTCGCGGGCATTCGCGACATCATCGGCGGGCGCACCGGCAGTTACGAGGAAGTGTTTCTCAAAGGACAGCGAGATGCCCTCGCGGAACTGGAAAAACGGGCCCAACGCCTCGGCGCCAATGCCGTAATCGGGGTGGAAGTGGACACCGGCACGATTAATGTAGACTCCAGCGGGGCTTTGCTGCTGATTACTGCCGTTGGAACGGCTGTAAGATTGCGTTAAGCTGTCTTTCCTTTATACGTCCGCATTTCCTGTATACGTGCGGGAACTTTTCTAACGGGATAAAATAGTTATTAGTCATCAGTCATCAGTCATCAGTCATTAGCTAATAGCGACTGGCGCGCGGGCTGATGACTTTTTCGTTTCTTTCTTCAGACATAGATACTGGTTATTTCCCCAGGCAGATATAGTTTTTATCAATCTCAGCCACAATCAATGCTTAGGTGAAAGATTGTTAAAAATTAAAGCAACTCTAAGAGGAAATAAAAACCTATGTCATACGTAAATAGACCTGTAGATAACGTTGGTACCGAACCCGTGGTCGTAAATTCAGTGATGGAATACCACGATCGAGTACGTTGGGGCCCGATTTTTTCAGGTTTGGTAATTGCGATCGGCACACAACTGGTGTTAAGTGCATTGGGTGCTGCGATCGGCTTGAGCAACATTGCTAATTCAGGAGCTCCGCGCAGTATTTCAGGAGACGTGGGTACCGGCGTCGGAATTTGGTCAATTATCAGTTTGTTAATTAGCTTGGCCGTTGGCGGTTGGGTAACTGCTCGTGCTTGCGGCCCAATGAATCGCAACACAGCGCTTTTGAACGGAGCAATTTTGTGGGCAACTACCTTAACAATTGGCTCTTGGCTGTTAGCAAATGGCGTGGCCGGTACTTTTGGCGTCATAGCTGCGAATGCGGGAGAAGCAATTAATCAAGCGCAGCAGGGCGGGGTCGATTTGCCGAACCGAGCACCTAACGTATCTGCTCAGGATGCTCGCAATATTGCTGGTAATGCCGCGAAAGCTGGTTGGTCGTTTTTGTTCGGCTCGTTATTGGGTTTAGTTGCTTCGATGGTAGGAGCATCTGCCGGTGCGCGCACTCCCCGGAATTACTCATAAAAGTTTCGTCAGATACGGAAATTTCATATTCATGAAAGCACTTTTGTTAAGGTGCTTTTTTGTTGCTTTAATTCGTGAACTATTTTTTTTCTCGTTCCCAGGTTCTACCTGGGAA